>JAAEMC010000375.1 GCA_024225895.1 Desulfobacteraceae bacterium
CCCTGTCCCAACAGTCTGTGCAAATTTCTTTAAATTTACGCATATCGCCTTTGACAGCCATATAGATCTGCTCAACGGCTTCCTGCTGGATGTCCTTGTATTCCACAATAAAATCTTCAACTATAATGGGATATAAGACAAGAGTTTTCAATCGGCTGAGTATGTCGGGATGATTATTGCTCAAGTAAGTCCTGACCTTGGGCAGCCCCGCAAATACGATAGGAACCCGTGCATCAATGATCCGTTTGAGGTAAGGCCAGACCCGAGTATCCAGATCATTGGCCTCATCTATGATGATAATGCAATTGGACAGGTTGCAGATCATTTTCAGATATTGGGGAGTACGGCGGTAAGTTGCAGTGGTATCGTAATTCAATTCTTTGAGGATGGAGGCCAGGGTTTCATGTATGTTGAACAATGACTCCACCCATACGGTATGGAGTTTTTTAGGACGAAGCAACTCCAAAAAACGTGTCTTTCCCGCCCCAAAATCCCCTTCAATCAATACACTCTGCCCCCGGTAAATCCGGTTGTAAGTGGCCCCAAGGTAGGAGACCCGGCGTTTATCACTGATAAAATCTTCTTTCATGTTAGATCACCATGGGAGGCATAAGTGGCCACATGGTTCGAGTTCACAGATTTTTGGCAATCAAGGATAAATGCATTGAATAATGCCATGCCTTTTCTTTTTTCGGGCTGTTTCATTTTCTTCATGTAGGCCGTGTATCTTGCTTTATTATGATTAAAAATCCGTTTTGTCTGGGCCAGAGTCATGCCTTTATGGTAGGCCTCAATCAATGTAGGCCGGTCAACAATCATGTTGTGCTGCTCCAAAAAATCTATGATCATAGAAAATTCATCGGGTTCGACAGGTACAGAGGCACGCGGTTTTTCAAAAGGCAGGCGGGCAATGGCTTCTCCCAAAAGCATGCCGTTTTCCCCATGTTCAAAGATAAAAAGCTTATCGTTATAGAGAGATATTTTTACGGGCGTGCTTTTATGCCGGCTGAACAAATCGGCACCACTGGTCACATAGTAATCCCGGTTGGCATGCCGGATGATTTTATTTTTTGATACAGTGGCCTTTTTTTTCCTGAAGCCGTATTTCATATACACCTGAACTTGATCCGGTGAAAAGGTAAGAATACCGGCTTGTTTTGATAAGAATTCTCCAAACTTTTGGGCAGGAATCCATGCACTCATTTTGCCATTTTCGCTAAAATAATGTTTTGTGCGGTTATGCTCGTTGCGGTATTCCTTTATTAAAGGCTCAAGATCATGAAGACGGATATCAAGGCAGGTCACCGTGATCTTTTCTTTTTTTCCGTGATTAAAGATATAACCGGGAACAGTCTTCACAATCCTGTCCTCAAAGGCTTTGATAATCCGTATCTCAAAGTAATGAAGGCTGCGGTGGGAAGACTCAAGATGGGCTTTATCCTTAGGTGAATGAATTCTTGAAAAGTCCGATGCTATATAAAATCCGCCAGGGATGGAATGCTTTAAATTTAAGGCGTTAATCAGCCTTTTAAGGTTCAAAAATCCTTTGGCATTATCCGGCCTGATGCGGATTTTTTTCTGGGGGAACGACGTGCTCAACAAAAACCGGGTAAACAGATCCACTGAGTTCAAGCTGCTTTCGGTAAAATAAGCTTGAAGGATGAACATATACCGGGAGCCGGTATCAAACATTTCAATGACCTGGGGCTTTTTCCAGTTACCGTTTTCATCTTTGATTTTCAAATATCGAATTCGACAGCCATCCACCTGGACCAGGTCAAATACGGGTTCCGGCTTAAAGGTGTATTTTTCCGGGACATCCCCTTCAAAGTCTGGTTTTTCAAGAAAAAATTTCAGGTTCTCCCGCTTGGCACAGCGCCTGAGTGCCGCAAGGCTGATAGATCGCCCCAGTTCCTGTTCAAGCCAGTGGTGGTAATTTTTAATGGTCCTGGCCTTCCGGGTGATAAAAATAAATCCTTGGGATGAGGGGTCACAGGAGGCTTTGACTATTTCGATAAACCTTATTTTGGTTTGTTCGTCTATGGAACGGGGCCGGCCGCTGCATTTTCGGCCCTCCATAATCCCTTTTTCAGCCAGCAAAAGGGGAGCGGGGATAATGCCGGTTTTTTTGTATTGGTCTTTGTAATATTTTTTGGCCTTTCTTTTGGTAGACCCGGTCTTGTTCATGATTTTTTTATGGAGCAGTAGATGAAATCGGTCATCAATACTCAGGTTACGTGTGACCTTCAGGTTATCCATTGCCGGTCCCTTTGGATAAAATTTTTTCTCTTATGACCCGGTTCCACAACAATGCGGCCTGCCGGGAGGTCTGCTGCCAGTGATCGTGCTGGGCCATGCGGACCTGTTCCATCATCTGCTGAACAGCGGCCATGTATTCATCGCTGATCTGATCAGTCAGATCCACGGGATTGTTTTTATCCACCGTTCTGGCCCCAATAAACTTTTTAATGTTCAGTGCTGTGATTTCCATACCGCTGTTTAAAAAACCTTGCCAGACCTTGCGTTGCTCAATAAGTTCCAATTGTGCCAACGGCCGGACCTGACATTCGTTGGCAGGCAGAATGTCACCAATTGGCGACAAATTACAAACAACCTTATAGGATTTAATCAGGCGGTAGGCATAGGCTCTGCCCATATCCCACCGTGCCCGGGTATAGGCTTCAAATGTCTCAAAAAGGGCCAGTTTGTATAATCGATTTTTTCGGATCTCGTTCAGGGCTCGCCCGATGTCACAAAAATGGCGCTGGTTCCTGGCGATAACGGTTTCAAGGTGTGAAAGTCTATTCTGTTGCTTCATAGCTACTCTCCCTCATACCATGGACCGGCCAATGTCGGCAGCAAGTTTTGCAAGAGACTGCACTGGATCCTGCGGGGGTACACTTCCAGTAAGGTTTTTCAAAAACCGAACACTATCCTTAAATCCATATCCCATGACTTCCATGACCAGGTCGATTGAATTAAAATTCTTCTCGCACCGAAAGCATCTGGCCAGATTGGTGGAGGGGTTTACTGCGGTTTGAAATTCATTGCAAACCGGGCATAGAAAACGAAAGAAACCGTCCCTTATTTTTGTGGGGATCTGCAATTGGTCTCTGATCAGCATATCCACCGGGATATTGTTCCTTAACTGAAATAATTCTCGGGATGAAAATCGCTTTTTCATAGGGCACCTCATTTTTAAGTTTTAAGACACCTTTTGTTATACCACCAGGAATGGCCTGCTGTCAGTTGCCTCTTAAACAGATATCGGGATTACTCTGTCTGTATACTTTTAATTATCAGCGAGTTATGCCCATGATGCCTCTTGAAATCAAAAAACGATTACTTGGTTAGAATCCATCTAATATTACAATGACTTACTTCAACCATGCCTCTTAAACTCTCCTAATGATTAGTCCAGGCATTGACGGTATTATTTCATGTAAAGCCGGTGGGCCTGGCCCTGGTTTGATTTATAATTTGAGTAACCAGGTACCGGACGATAATCGCAGGTTTTATCCCATATTCCGTTGTGATGATTTCCATTGGCAAGACAGGTTTAGTCTTTGACTGCAAGAGCGCTTTAGAAGAATTCTGAACTGGTTTTGAGGCTGTAGCTTTTTCAAGCTTCTTGCCCAGATAATTGTTTTTGAAATAGGAATTGTTCTTCTTATTCCAACTTTCACATTGTCTTCTATGGAGTTCTTTTTGGCAGTCTATGCCGCATGCTTTTTGCCGTCCTTTTTGTCTGACATCCGGCAGAAACCATGTTCGGCAAATACAGCAGGGGCGTTTTCCACGTAAATTTTTTGCCATTTTTTTCTCCAGAGTTTAAATCTGGAGAAAATATATATATTAAACCTGTTTGCGTAAAATTAGCAGCGGGATAATGGCGGGGTAAGCGAGGTATTATTTATTTGATTGATTGGCGGGATATGGCGGCGGGATATCTTACCGTTAGCATATTTTGTTATTGATACGGGGGTATGGCGTTACACTTTTTGAATCTTA
>JAAEMC010000376.1 GCA_024225895.1 Desulfobacteraceae bacterium
ATGTCAAAATAAGGGTTTGTCAAATTAATTTTTAAGAAAATAAAATGAATTAAATAAGGTATTAGCAAATAATACGGGGCAAAAATTACAACTCAACCCCGTATTATTTTTTTATTAAAAGGATCTTAAAAATTTATGCCGCAGATGGTTCAATTTTAATGGCGCAGACTTTAAGCTCCGGTATTTTGGCCGTGGGATCCAGTTTGGAATTGGTCAGCTCATTAGCCGCTGCATTGGAAAAATGAAACGGAATAAATACGGTTCCATCCACAGCCATTGAAGATACGTGAAGCTTAGCGCTTATTTTACCTCTTCTGGAGCTTACATCCACCATTGCGCCATCTTTCAGGTCAAGTTTCCGGGCGTCTGATGATGAAATTTCAACAAAGCATTCCGGGGACAGCATGTTTAATCCGTCTGTTTTCATGGTCATTGTACCGGTGTGATAATGATATAGAACCCTCCCGGTGGTCAGGATAAAAGGATAGTCCTGATCTGGCTGTTCTGCAGGAGGTGCATGGTCAATTGCATGGAAAAGACCTTTACCCCGTGTAAATTGGGCTGTGTGCAGGATGGGTGTGCCTGGATGCTCTCCATCCGGGCAAGGCCAATGGATACCCAGCTTCTCTATTCTTTCCCAGGTAATGCCTTTGTATGAAGGTGTAACTGCTGAAATTTCCTCATATATTTCATGGCTGTTATCATATTTCATGGCATATCCCATAAGCGAGGCGATTCGGCAGAGAATCTCCCAGTCCTCCAATGGGCCATCAGGTGGTTCTACAGCTTTCCGGACCCGCTGAACCCGTCGCTCCGAGTTGGTGAATGTGCCGTTTTTTTCAGCAAAACAAAAGGATGGAAGAACCACATCTGCCATCAGAGCAGTTTCTGTCAGGAATATATCCTGGACAATCAGTAAATCAAGATGTGAAAGTGCTTTTCGGGCATGATTTAGATCCGGATCTGAAACCAAAGGGTTCTCTCCGATAATATATAAAGATTTAAAAGCACCTTCATGGGCTTTTTCGAACATTACCGTCACCGGCATACCGGGATCCGGATTGAGCCCCTCTGTTTTCCAGGCATCTTCCATGACTTCTATCGCTGCATTGTCACTGACTGCGCGATAGGCTGTAAAAACGTTGGGAAGTCCACCCATATCACATGCTCCCTGGACATTGTTCTGGCCCCGAAGAGGATTCACCCCACCGCCGGGTTTGCCAAGGTGCCCGCATAGCATGGAAAGGTTGGCCAGGGATTTGACATTATCCGTACCACAGGTATGCTGAGTGATTCCCATGCAATAGAGGATAGTGGCTCTTTCTGCCGTAGCAAATGCCTTGGCCACTTCAATAATGTCATCTGCTCTGATACCGGTGATTTTTTCTACATATTCTGGTGTGTATTTCTGAACTATTTCCTGAAAAGCTTCAAAATTTTCCGTTCGGCTTTCAATAAAGTCCTTGTCATGGAGATCTCCATTAATAATGACATTCATCAAACCATTTATCC
>JAAEMC010000377.1 GCA_024225895.1 Desulfobacteraceae bacterium
CATGGCATAATCCAGAAAACCCAATGCTTCCTTTTTTAATTTTGGATCATCCCGGAGCATCTGAAAGGCTTTAACCGTGTAGTAGACATAATGGGGACTCTTTTTACGGCCTTCTATTTTCCAGGTGGTGACGCAAGGGACTTCTTTTAAAATTTTCGCCAGCACATCCACGGAAAAATCCATGCATGAAAAAAAACGTTTATTTTGGCCTTTTTGCAAGTACATTCTACGGCAGGGTTGAACGCATCGGCCTCTAAGGCCGCTCTTGCCGCCGAACCAGGAACTCCAATAGCAGCGGCCGGATATACCATAACATAAAGCACCATGGATAAAGACCTCCAGATCAAGGCCTTTAGGAGCCTGATCCGCCATTTCTTTAATCTCGTCAATGGTCATTTCCCTGGGCAGCACCAGTTTGCTGAACCCCATTTGCTTGACGGTTTCCATCCCTATAGGAAAGGTCATGTTTCCCAGTGTAGATAAATGGAACTCTCCTTTAAATCCTGATTTTCTGGCAAGGGAGATCATTGCAAGGTCCTGTACAATCAGGGCATCTACATCCACATGTTGGACCAGCTTGTTTAAGATTTTAAACGCTTTTTCCTGTTCACCTTCCTTGATAATAGAATTAAAGGCAATGTAAAGTTTAATGTGGTGTTGTTTGGCAAGTTTTGAGAGTCTTGACAATTCTTCAATGCTGAAATTGTCTGCTTCCATCCGGGCCGAAAAAATTTTAAGACCGCAATAGATGGCGTCGGCACCTGCGGCCATAGCAGCCAGAAATGAATTTTTGTCTCCTGCAGGTGCCAGTATATGTGGTTTGTTTATTTTCATTTTAACCTTTGAAATTAAAAATAATAATTTATAATATTGCCCTTGGACAGTCAATAGTTTAAGCTTTTTCATCAATTGAATTATACCCAATGAAAAGGAAAATAAAGATATGTTTGACAAATATAATGACAAAAACTTTACAAGTCCAATTGAAGGCATTGAAATGAAAACCCTTGTCTGGGGAGACAAAAGCCTTTTGTCTCGCTTCCATCTGAAAAAAGGTAGTCTTTTGCCCAAGCATTCTCATCCCCATGAACAGACAGGGTGTATGCTTTCAGGAAAGATGAAACTATTTATTGAAGGAAAAGAATTTTTGACCGAACCCGGAGATACATGGTCCATTCCAGGAGATGTGGAGCACTGGGCTCAAGTTATTGAGGATTCTGTGGCTATTGAAGTCTTCTCGCCGGTTAGAGAAGATTACCTGCCAAAATAATCAGGTTGGTCTTTAATATCGATGATTTTCAATATAGTAAATGGATTTTGGCGGCTAAATCATAAGGTAAGAAAAAACCACAGTTGACTGTTATTGTTATGTTTTCCAGGGTCTGTAATTGGCGTTTACGAAAACAAGGATCTACCCCACAAAGCAAAAATAAATATATCAAAATGAGAACACACTATAATTTGAAACCAGGTGATTCAATTGGTATCTGCGCCCCTTCCGGCAGCTTTGATGCAAAAAAGTTTGAAAAAGGTGTTCAGGCCCTTAAAGATATGGGATTTGATGTTATAATTCCTTCCGGAATATATGAAAAGAAAAGATACCTGGCAGGTGATGACAGACTCAGGGCAGATATTGTGAATACTCTTTTTGCAAATCAGGCTGTTAAGGCAATTATCTGTGCCAGAGGGGGGTATGGATCCATGAGGATACTGGATTTGCTTGATTTTCATCTAATTCAAAACAATCCCAAGCCCATTGTCGGATTTTCAGATAACACGGCATTGTTGATCGCCCTTATCAATAGAGTGGATCTAAAAGTAATTCATGGTCCCAATGTTGTCTCTCTTTCAGATGCACAACAAGCCACCATTGAGTCATTATTAAAAGCACTCACTTTATCCCGGGAAAATACAATATTGGAAGATGGTCATGTTATAAAGGCCGGCAGATGCACAGGCGTTTTATCTGGCGGGAATATTGCCACCATTGTTCATCTTATCGGAACAAGATTTCAGCCTGATTTTAAAAATGCGGTATTATTTTTGGAGGATATTGGTGAACCGGCCTATAAAATTGACAGGATGCTGACTCAGATGAAAATGGCCGGGATGTTTGACAGGCTCACCGGTGTTGTGACCGGTTCTTTTGAAAACTGCGATAATGAAAAATTTATCTATGAAATCATTGAAGAGGTGTTTAATGATTTCAACATACCGGTACTATCAGGGCTTGATGCAGGGCATGGCGCCATTAATCTTTCTTTGCCCATGGGCGTTGAAGTGGAAATGGACGCAACCAAATCAATGATCACATGGAAACAATAAGTATATCTGCAATAAATAAAATCAAGGGGATGATGGAATCGGCCGTTACCGATGGCGTATTCCCCGGAGCAGTCCTCTTGTTTTCAAAAGAGGGGTCCATCTTGGTGCATGAGGCTTTTGGAACGCTGGAGACTGATGGGAATCAAAAAATGGTCAAAGACACTATATTTGATCTGGCATCATTGACGAAACCATTGGCAACAGCCCTTTGTTCAATAAAATTAATTGAAACAGGCCAATTTTTTCTGGATCAAAAAATAGACACTATTTTGGATGAATGTAAGTCTCCTTCTAAAAATGAAATTACAATAGATATGCTGTTGCGGCACACATCGGGCCTGCCCGCCCATAAAGAATATTTTAAAAAAATTAACCTGGAGGCCGAACACCCCAGGCAAGAAATCCGGAAATTTATACTGGACGAACCCCTTGAAACAACACCGGGGACTAATCAGGTCTATAGTGATTTGGGGTACATGCTGCTGACCTGGGTGATAGAAGAAATATGCCGGCAAAGACTTGATATATTTGCCCATCAACATTTATTTGCCCCGCTGGGGATAGAAGATCTTTTTTATATTGATTTGCTCAATAAAGATCGGATACCGCATTCTAAAATTCATCGCATCGCACCAACTGAAAAATGTCCATGGAGACAAAAGCTTTTAAGAGCAGAAGTCCATGATGATAATGCCTGGGCAGCCGGAGGGATAGAAGGGCATGCCGGCCTTTTCGGGGATGCGGCTTCTGTTCATATGCTTTGTTATGAAATCCTTAAAGGTTTACAGGGCAAGGATTCCCTTGTTCTGAACAAAGAACTGCTCA
>JAAEMC010000378.1 GCA_024225895.1 Desulfobacteraceae bacterium
CCATAAGCATCCTTGGTTTTTTAAAAATGTATATGCAATTTTATTTTTTGTCAACCAGTATTTTAAAATATTCCCATGTCTGTTTTTTTTCAATCGTTTCGAACAATATTGTTTTTAACCTCCAAATAAAAATTATCCCTAACCCGGATATTTCACGAAGCGAGTTTGCCTTAGCTGTTAGGCACAGGCTGTGAAGATTATAGCTTTCCGACGGACAGGACGTCCGCCGGAATTTAGTCAAAAGCGTTACACCGTCTCCGATAACTTCTGCTGAATCTCGGACATGAAAAGGAACGTTAATACGAGAACTGGTAAAAATTTTCCATCCGGCCCAAAAGTCAGAATGCGGTTTCCGGGTGGAATACGTTTACTTCTTTTAAATCATCCCCCAGGTACTCCCGCTCATTGGGTCCCAATATGCCCAGTGACAGACAAATCAAGGTCCACAAATGCACCACAGGGTAATTCCCGCCGTAATGCTCGCTTAATTCATGGATCTGGGCATGGCAATTGTGACAGCCTGCAATGCAGTAGTCAGCCCCTGTGTCCTTGATCTGGGAATCTTTCATTTTACCGTATTCAAGGCGCTGCTCTTTGAAACCTGATTGAAGAAACCCGCCGCCCCCTCCACAGCAATAATTGTTGGATCTGTTGGGCTGCATATCAATAAAATTTTCTTCTCCGACAACGGATTTAACCACAAATCGCAAGTCATCTGCTATGGGATCACCATAACTCTTTCGAACAATCTGACAAGGGTCCTGTACGGTGAATTTAATTCCAAGGTCCTTATTCCAGTCAGAATTGACGTTTAATTTTCCTTCACGAATCCATGTTGCATAGTATTCATAGATATTCTTAACATCAAAGGAATGTTCAAGATTGAATTTTTTCAGTCCGGCCCGGACTGAGAATGTAACATGGCCTCACTCGGTATTGAGAAAGGTTTTGCTCTTTAATTTGTTGGCCTGGCCCACAGTTTGGGATGTTACCGTCTCCCAGGAATCATTGTCGGCTAAAAACATGCAATAATTTTCCCCTGCCCAGCCGCGGCTGCCATAGGTCCAGTCAACTCCTGCCAGGTGAAGAATTTTCCATAAAGGTACCATTTCATCCGGTTCAGTCACAGGTTCCCTGGAGTTCTGGTTCAGGAAAAACTGGGCCCCCTTTTTGTCTATTGGGGCCTGCATATCAGCAAACTCAGGTTGGGCCTCCTGGTATTCTTCCAGCACATCCTGGACAACAAATTCAAAATCTTGAGGAGAGGTTCCCATGGCACTTGTGCTTTCATTCCGAAGCGCCATATCACAGGAGTCACGGATTCCTTTTGGTCTTTCGTCCCTGGGCCGAAGTGTTCTGGCATTAAAAATCAACTGGGGGATATCAATCTGCATGGGACAGACATAAACGCAGCGTTGACACATAGTACACATCCAGGGCCAGTCGGATTTGATAATCTCCTCATCCATACCTAAAGCTGCCATCCTTAAGAATTTTCTGGGGTCCATATCCCCAAGTCCTGTGGCAGGACATCCAGAGGCGCATGCGCCGCAAGTTAAACATGCGTTTAAATTACCGCCTTCCGGCAGTAATTTTTTGACTTTATTCAAAAAAATATTTTTTCGATTTTTCTTTCCAAGCTTAATGGCTGCTAGGGTCATTGGTCATTCCTTTATATTCTTAATGATAATTATGGGTTCCCAAAATAACTTCAATACCTGTTTTTTTTTTTATTATCTTTGCCAGATCCTTTGCACTGGTATAGGGGCACCCCGGCACAGCATTGGCCAGGCAGGAACTGAGATATATTTTGTCTGGTTTGATTTTTGATAATTTCATTGCCATACCAAGACTTGGAACGACCGTTCGCCCGGGACATTCGCACTTCACAAACGCTACAACCTGTGACGGGTTTGCAAATTTTCCATCACCCATGGATGAGGCTTTCAAACACCGCCATTCACCCGGGCAGCCATACCCTTGATCCATATATGCTCCACACCCGACAATTGCTACTTTTTCCATTTTTTTAATCTCCTGTTTATATCGCGTCATCCTTGTATAAATCCAAACTCTTATTAGAGAGCATAATGTATGCCAAAAAGTATTTATAGATTAACACATGTAAAATTATCTATAATTACAAGGGATTATGGATGCACAAATAATTTTTTACTTTTTAGGGTTGCAAGACTGCGACTGTTAATGATCAGGCAGTTTTAAATAGGCGACCTGCATGGAGAGCATTATTTATAGCGGTTCTCAAAAGTATGTTCCGAAACTAAAAATGATATTTTTAGAATCATTGATAAATCATTGTTACGTTTCTCTAACTTCCACTCTGCTTAGGCCACAAATTGGAACATTAATATGAAAACTCCTATAAATTAAGGTATATTGAATTTAACCAGAAGGCAGGAACAAAAATTAAAGTTTACAAAACGAAAACCATGGTAAATCAAGACCTGGCTTACAGTTTTATCCCCAATTTTTTATTCGTGGGAAAAGAGTACTTTTATGAATACCAATATTCTTTGCCGCAGCATTTTAATTGACCGAAAGTTGAGTCCATGAGATATTAAAATATCGCTTTAAAAATTAACGGGGGGCCAAAATGATTAAAAAAAGCATTGTGTTTTTGGTGTTTTCAATATTTTTATCTGTTCAAGTATATGCTTTTGCCAATGAGATTTTTTTAACATCCGCTGAATACCCACCATATTTTGGAGAAAAATTAGAGAATCAAGGTTTTATTACCGAAATAATCAGAGAAGCGTTCAAAAGAGTAGACTATAAAATGAAAGTTGAATTTTTTCCTTGGGCAAGGGCTGAAATGATAGCAAAAAA
>JAAEMC010000379.1 GCA_024225895.1 Desulfobacteraceae bacterium
ATAGATATCCCTGACATTTTTTACAAACGCTTCAGTATTTTCTTTCATAATATGACCTTTGTAGAGCCATTGCTAATAGTTATAATTAAAATAGGATTTCAATTTTTTAATGCCATCATCAAAGGTAATTCTATAGTTGAAATTCCCAGTATCATACCTGTTCCACTTCAAGGGAATTAAGTTGCCTTTATAAATAATGAGCCTATCCCAAAACCGCTTGTACTTATCCACAACCCGTTCATAGTTGGAGGCCCGCATGGGGGAAACAATAGTTTTTTTCAAACCGTCACCCAATTTTTTTTCATAAACATAGTGGTAATCAGGGATGGGCTGGTCTACAACGACACCCGGTGCGACCTGGCAGCCTTTTCCTATGCTTTCATGGACCTGGGAACCAAAGCCGATCAGGGTACCGGATCCGATTTTCAGGCACCCGCTGGGACGGCTTTGATGGATGAGACACCCATGATCAATGTGGACATAATCCCCAATTTTAATTTTATTATGCATCAGTACACCATCCAATATGCAGCAGCCTTCTCCAATAACAATAGATGCTTTATCAGCCTGGATCATGGCATAGTAGAAGATCACAGTGTTGGGACCGATTTTGATATTGCCTGTTAAGGTGGCCTGATCGCCGATAATGGCAGTATAATGTATCTTATTGATGTCCTCGACATATAATGATCTTTGATACAAAAGATCCATCATGGTTTCTTTATCAAGGTCCAATTTTCGACTGAAGTTATCCAGTTCAGGTATATCAAGTGCGTATGCCATTTGGTCCTCCTTTTTGGGATAAAACGGTGTCATTAAATTAAAGTTTCATTTGCCCAAATCAAAAACATCTTCAAACACCGGATTAAAAAAGGTTATATTTACGGGTGTCGGATCTGGAACTGCATTATCTATTCTATTGATCCTCCCCTCTGTTTGCTGAATCTGCGGGCCTTTCAAGGCTTATAATCATAATTTTTCCACTCCAAAACCCGCATTTTTTTATTGACGCTTATTATAAATGCGCAATATTCAT
>JAAEMC010000380.1 GCA_024225895.1 Desulfobacteraceae bacterium
AAGACTCGTGGAAAAGGCGGTTGAAGAGACAAACCTTTTGCAGATCGCAGCACTCTGGGTGGAAGGGGCCAAGATTCCCTGGGAAAAACTCCATGACAAAAACCGGGTGGGCGTGATTTCTTTGCCTACCTATCCGTTTATTAAAAGAGATTGCAGGGAGGCGCTTTTTCCGGAAGAAAGCTTACAAAAAAAATATAAGGAAAAGGCAAAAAAAGAAAATAGCCCGGATATGTTCCATGGAAAAGAAGAGAATAAGGCTGTGCCGCTATACAACCACCTGGCCCGGGAGCACAGCCCCGAATTTCAAGAAGAGTATTTAACCTTTGTTCCGTTTCCTGAAAAAATTTCAGGATTTTCAATCACGAAAATAGCCACCAGGCCCGAAGATTGCCCGGATGAGATCGCATTAATAAAAGCCAAACAGATTGAAATGCGCGAGGTGCTGTTTTTAGATATTGATTTTTCAAAAGTGAATATGGTGCTTGATTTTGGCTGCGGCCACGGCACTGATGTGATCCAGATTGCAGACAATTTTTCCCATATCCAAACCCATGGGTTCACCATTTCCCCGGTCCAGGCCCAGCTAGGGGGCCGGCGGATTAAAGATAAAAACCTTGAATCAAGGGCTTTTATCTTTAATAAGGACAGTTCAAAGGACAAGTTCCCTGGAAAATATGACCTTGTTATAGGTGTTGAAGTCAGTTGCCATATTTCTGACAAGACGGGTCTGTTCAAAAATATCGAATCCGCCCTCAAAGGTGGCGGACATCTTTTGATGGCCGATTTCATCGGGAACCTTCGAGGGGACATCACTGATCCGGGAGCAGCGGTTCATATTTCCACCCGCCAGGCCTGGATTGATATTTTATCAGACCACAACCTTTATCTTTATGAACTCATAGATGTGTCAAAAGAGATTGCAAATTCCCAATATGACCCGGAATTTGAACAAAACACAAAAGACCTTCCCAGGGTGGTCCGGGATTCTTTTCAGAACTGGACCAACAATTCTATTGCCATGGAAAAGGGGTTTGTGAGCTATTGCCTATTCAAAATCAAAAAAAATACAGATCTTGACCAAAACGATCTTAGAGCACATAACGCTTCAACAATATCTGGCCCCATATTGTATGCCCATGCCTTGGAAAGAATGCAGCGCCTGGAAAAACCTTTTTACCCAGGGCCTGTTAAATCTCCAAGACAGGATTCAGTCCGGATGTTTTCAGATGAGGGCCAGATCCTTAAGGATGTCACAACCATTTTTGCCACGATTCTGGGGCTTGCGAAACAAGAGGTTGAAAACTCGCAAACCCTTCAGGAATTGGGGATTACCTCTTTAATGGCAGTGGAACTGCTGGAACGGGTGAATGAAAAATTTGGTCTCACACTTCCCACAGGCGTGCTGATTGAATGCAGCAGCCTTGAATCTTTTGCCGATCTGGTGTGGGCCAAGGTGAAAGAACTGCCAAATGAATTACCAGAACCGGACGCTAAAAAAAGCCTGGTTTCCGGGTATGGTAAGCACCCCAATCAAAAAATAAAACAGGGAGCAGGTGAAAATGATATTGCCATCATTGGATTTTCTTCAAGGTGTGCCGGCGCCCTGGAACAGGATCAGCTCTGGGAAGTCGTAAGCCAGGGCAGGAACTGCATCAAAGAAATTAAAAATGAATCATGGCGCGAATTTATCACTTCAAACAGTAAAGAATCCTATCCGTTCCAATATGGGGCCATGGAAGGAATTGAGGAATTTGATCCCCTGTTTTTCAATATTTCCCCCAAGGAAGCCGCATCCATGGACGTAACCCAGCGGATTCTTTTGGAAGAGAGCTATAAAGCCCTGGAAAATAGCGGTTACGCACCAGGCTCTTTAAAAAACAAACCCTGCGGAACCTATATCGGCGTCATGGGTGTGGCCCCCGGAAAAGAGGGTTTTTCCCACCTTTCCATGCTGGGATCAGAGACCAGTATCCTGGCCTCCCGCATTGCCTATTTCCTGGATATAAAAGGGCCGGCTCTTGCGGTTAACACCTCCTGTTCCTCTTCCCTGGTTGCCATGGATCTTGCCTGCAAAGCGTTGAAGCAGGGGGAAATCTGTCTTGCCATCAGTGGTGGTATAACCGTGTATACAGGACCGGAACCCTTTGTTTATATGCGCAATGCAGACATGCTTTCTCCCACGGGTGTTTGCAGTCCCTTTGACCAGAAGGCGGACGGCATTGTGGTGGGGGATGGTGCCGGCATTGTCATTTTAAAGCGCCTGGAAGACGCTGTAAAAGACCATGACAACATCCACGGCATCATCCGTGGTATCGGAACCAACCAGGATGGGCAGACGTCGGGTATAACAGTTCCCAGTCTTTCTTCCCAGAGCCGCCTGATTTCATCGGTTTATGAAAAGGCAGGGATCAATGTGGAGGATATCCAGTATGTAGAAGCCCACGGCACAGCGACCAAACTGGGAGATCCTGTGGAGATCCATGCCATCAACAAGAGCTTTGGACAATTCACACAAAAGACAGGGTTCTGCGCCATTGGTTCCCTGAAAGCCAACATTGGGCACACCACGGCTGCCGCAGGCGTCCTGGGGCTGATCAAGGTCCTGTTGTGCTTAAAATATCAAAAGCTGCCGCCTTCCATCCATTTTACAAGAAACAATGAGCTGATCCAGTTTGACAAGAGTCCGGTTTATGTCAACACAGCTTTAAAAGACTGGCCGCTAAATGCCGCCGGCAGCCGCCTGGCAGCGCTCAGTGCCTTTGGATTCAGCGGAACAAACGGACATATGCTGATTGAAGAATATATTGCGGGGAATGACCGAAAAGCTAAAAAACAAAGTCCTGTTCCCATTATATTGTCATCAAAGCATTCAAACGGTCTTCAAAAAGCGGCCATAAATCTTCTAAATCATATTAATATCCATTCCATTGATAACTTTTTTGCCCTGGCCGATATTTCCTATACCCTCCAGGTGGGCCGGGATGCCATGGAAGAACGCCTGGGATTTGTCACAGACTCCATTGAAGATCTCACAAAAAAGCTGACAGGTTTTATTTCAGATACTGGTGCGCAGGCAGGTTTTTTCAGGGGCAGGATTGGAGAGAAAAATGAAACACTGGAAGCCCTGTCCGGGGAAAATATATTGGAAAAGACTCTCAATGAATGGATCAGGGAAAAGAAATTATCCAAGCTTCTGCATTTCTGGACAAAAGGGGTGACCGTGGATTGGGAAGGGCTTTTTGGTCATGTAAAACCCTATCGTATTGGTTTGCCTGCCTATTCATTTGCAAAGGAAATTTATCCAATACCAGGACTTGAAGACGACTCAAAGTTACAAAAAGAGGGTTTTCAAAACCGGGACAAGAACCTGGTTGATGAAGTAAAAACCCTGATCTTAAAGCCGGTGTGGACGGAAAAACCAGCGGTTACAGACCCAGCGGTTACAGACCCAGCGGTTACAGACAATGATGCAATGAATTATTCATCCCGTATGGTGATGTTGTGCCGGCCTGGCAGAGTTTTGCCAAAAAAGACAAAGGTAAAGATTTCAGGCATGTCTTGTATGGCGTTGTCCTCTTGTGAGACTTCCCTGGAAAAACAATATCTTGAAATTTGTGTTCAGGTATTTGACACCATAAAAAAAATGTCCCAACCAGGACATCAGGGTCATATCCTTTTGCAGATCGTAGTCTGTTCAAAGGGTAAGGACCAGGTTTTTACAGGACTTTCAGGACTGGTCAAAACCGCTTGCCTGGAAAATCCCAATATCCTTGGACAACTTATCCAGGTGGACCCAAGAGAAAACAGCAGGACCCTGGCTGCAAAATTGATTGAAAACAGTCAGTCACCCCTGGATACGGATGTCAGTTATCTTGAAGGAAAGCGCAAGGTATTATCATGGAAGGAAGCAGGAGCCGTCCAAAAGCAACCCCATTCCGATTCCAGGGCAATCAATGATCTGCCCTGGAAGGAAAACGGGGTTTACCTGATTACCGGTGGCGCAGGCGGCCTGGGAAAGATCTTTGCCCGCAAAATTACACAGCAGGTAAAAGGGGTCCGACTGATCCTCACCGGCCGGTCCCGGTTAAACCCGGAACAAAAAGCATGGATCGGTCAATTGGTTTCGTCCGGGGCAATGGTTGAATATTGCCGGGTGGATGTGACAAGGAAAAAAGACCTTTTTAAGCTGGTTCAAAGTATCAAAGACAGGTTTGGCAGTCTTAACGGTATCCTCCACAGTGCCGGTATTATTTGCGATAATTTTATCCCCAAAAAATCAGCACATGAGTTCATCCGTGTCCTGGCCCCCAAAGTTACCGGGACCGC
>JAAEMC010000381.1 GCA_024225895.1 Desulfobacteraceae bacterium
CCCTATCAGGTATCGCTGCAGCTTATTTATCTATTCAATTACTGCCAGTACATCATCCTTTGCAACAGAATCGCCTGAACTGTAATTAATTGCCTTGATGACACCACCGCTTGGTGCCGGCAGTGCATTCTCCATTTTCATAGCTTCGATGACCACAACAGTTTCGCCCACATCAACACTGTCACCCACATTCTTCTCATATTTAATAATCATACCAGGCATGGGTGCTTTTACAGGGGTGCCGTCACCTGCGTCTGCAGCAGGAGCAGGCGCTTGCTTTTTCTCAGGCGCCGGTGCAGCTGGTGCTGGTGCTGGTGCTGGTGCTGGTGCTGGTGCTGCCGGTGCTGCCGGTGCTACGGCAGGGGCAGGTGGTGCAGGTGCTGCAGGTGCAGGCATTCCCGGAGCTGCCGGAGCTGGGGTGGCCGGAGCTGCTGCGGCGGCAGGTGCGGCTACAGCCGGTTGGGCATAGGCAATCACAGGAGATCCACCAACTTCATCCACACCTACTTCAAAATATTCCCCTTCAACATAGACGTTAAAGGTTCGTAAGTTATCTGTATTTTCAGGCGATTCCGGTTTTGCAATGAGCTCTCCGGCCTTTGCTTTTTTCAAAATATCATCTTGCTTGGCCACATCTTCAAGAGTGATGGGTTTGATGGCATCTGGTACCTGTTCCTTGCCATATTTTTGCATGAGGTATTTTTTGCCGGTTACGGGAAAAAGGGTAAAGATGATGAGATCCTCATCATCTTTGGCCAGGTCACCGATCTGCTCTTTGGCCTTTTCAAGTTCAGGTTCCAAAACCTCTGCAGGCCGGCAGGAAATCGGTTCCTCACCTCTCTCATATCCTTTAAGGGCTTTTTTCTGAACTTCCTTGTCAATGGGCACGGAGGTTTTTCCATAAAGGCCGTAGCACAGGTCCTTGACCTGGGCGGTAATCATTTTATAGCGTTCACCTTCTGCATCAAATAATACGTTGTTCACGGTCTGGGTACCGACAATCTGGCTGGTGGGAGTCACAAGGGGTATCTGGCCAAGTTCTTTTCTGACCCTCGGCAATTCTTTATAGACTTCATCAATCTTATCAAGGGCATCCATTTCTCTTAACTGATTAACCAGGTTGGAGAGCATGCCTCCAGGTGTCTGGTGGAGAAGCACATTAATATCAATAATGGAGACCTTGGTATCATCCAGCAGGTGCTTGTATTTGGGCATGACTTCTTTTTCTAAGATCTCATTGATATCTGCCAGGGCCACAATATCAAATCCAGTATCCCTGTTCGTGCCCAGAAGCGACATTACCAGAGGTTCCAAAGCGGCATGGGATGTCCGGTATGCATAAGGTGTCAGACAAGTATCAATAATATCAACTCCTGCTTCAATGGCTTTTAAATGTGTCATGGGAGACATGCCGGAAGTGAAATGACTGTGGAGATGAATCAATGGTTTTACATTTTCTTTTAGAGCCTTGATTAGCTGATAGGCATCATAGGGTGACATGAGTCCTGCCATATCCTTGACACAGATACTGTCCGCACCCATCTCCTCAAGATCCTTGGCTTTTTGAATATAGTAATCCAGGTTGTAAACGTCACCACCAAGCCTGGGCTCGGTCAAAGTATAGCATATGCAGCCCTGGAAATGGGCACCACATTCTTTTATCACCGGCACAACGGTTTCAAAGTTCCGGTAATCATTCAATGCATCGAAAGTCCTGAAAATTTCCAGGCCGTTGTCCACGGTTTTTTTAACAAAAGCTTTGGCCACATCATCTGCATAATTACGATACCCTACAAGGTTCTGTCCTCTTAAGAGCATGGAAAAGGGGGTCTTTTTCATATATCTTTTTAAGGTACGAAGCCTCTCCCAGGGATCTCCTCCCAAAAAGCGGTGCATGGTATCAAAGGTGGCTCCCCCCCATACTTCTGCTGCCCAAAAACCAATTTCGTCCATTCTTTCGGCGACCGGGATCATATCTTCGGTCCGACCCCTGGTGGCAAAAAGAGATTGATGTCCATCCCGTAAAGACAAATCCTCGATAAACACCGGATGTTTTGCCTTGGGTCTGTCTTTTCCGTATTTTACTTCAACCAATTCAATGTTACTGTGATCACTCATTTATTTTCTCCTGAAAAACTGTCCTGTTATGTTGTTCTTGTCCTTTTTTTGGGAAACCATACCTTTACTTGAACATTTTAAGCTGCATCATGGTACGGGTCTGCATGTGGGCTTCCCTGCCTGAAATTCCCCACAGGTTTATGTTCTGCGCAGGTGCGGCAATCATCTGAATCACCTGGGTCACCTGGGGCGCGATATCCTGTACGGATTGTTCAACTTCCGGGACATAGCTTGCAGCTGCGGCAGCTGCTGCTTCTTCCTGGGTTTTTATATAATCAAATACTGCGGCAATACCTGCAGCAAGTTTCTTGTTATCCATATTATTAACCCTTTTTATACCGGAATATTTCCATGTTTTTTGGCTGGCCTCATTTCCCTCTTTGTTGCCATGGCTTCTAAGGCATCTATGAGACGAGGTCTTGTTTCCGACGGTTTGATCACTGCATCCACATAGCCTCTTTCTGCCGCACAATAGGGATTTGAAAACTGATTCTCATATTCGTCTATTTTTTCTTTACGTTTTACACCCGGATCATCTGCATTTTTTATTTCTCTTGCATGGATGATATTGGCAGCGCCTTCGGCACCCATGACGGCAATTTCCGCACTGGGCCATGCAAAGGCCATATCCGCACCCAGATGTCGCGAACACATGGCAAGATAGGATCCGCCATAATCTTTTCTTGTGATCAACAGCAATTTGGGAACCGTGGCTTCAGAATAGCACCATAAAAGTTTGGCTCCGTGCCGGATAATTCCTCCCCATTCCTGGTCCTTGCCCGGTAAATATCCCGGCACATCAGCAATGGTTAACAAGGGTATATTAAATGCATCGCAAAACCGTATAAACCGTGTTGCCTTATCAGATGCGTTAATATCAAGACATCCGGCCATATGGTTTGGCTGGTTGGCAATGATCCCGATTGTCCTGCCGTTGAGCCGTGCAAAGCAGATGACTATATTTTTTGCATAATACATATGGGGCTCAAAAAATTTACCATTATCCACAAGGGAGGCGATGACATCCTTTATATTATAGGATTGGTTGGGATTGTCCGGAATAATCTCATTCAAGCTTTCATCCATCCGTGCCGGATCATCACCTGTATCCACCCACGGGGGATCTTCCATATTATTGGATGGGATATAGGATAGCAATTGTTTGATCTGCTCAATGGCATCCTCGTCTGATTCACAGGCAAAATGCGCCACACCGCTTTTTTCATTGTGGGTCATTGCACCGCCTAGTTCTTCAAAAGAAATTTCTTCTCCTGTAACAGCTTTGATGACACTAGGTCCTGTAATAAACATATAGCTGGATTCCTTGACCATGAAAACATAATCTGTCATGGCAGGTGAATACACAGCACCACCGGCAGTGGGTCCCATGATGGCTGAGATCTGTGGAATCACCCCGGAAGCCGCCGAATTTCTAAAAAAGATATCGCCGTATCCGCAAAGCGCATCCACACCTTCCTGGATTCTGGCACCGCCGGAATCATTGATACCAACGACAGGTGCACCGGCCTTCATTGCCATCTCCTGAATTTTGGTAATTTTTTTACCTTGCATTTCACCCAGGCTGCCGGCCCTTGATGTAAAATCCTGGGAATAGGCAAAAATGACCTTGCCATCGACTTTGCCGTGCCCTGTGATCACCCCGTCTGCCGGGATCTGGATATCCTCCATCCCGAAGTTGGTGCATCGATGGGTTACAAACATATCAATTTCTCTGAATGTTCCTTCATCAAACAAGAGATCCAAACGTTCCCTTGCATTGAGCTTTCCTTTTTCCCGTCTTTTTTCAAGGGCTTTTGCGCCGCCCATTTCCAGGAGTTCTTTCTGCCTTCTCTCCAATTCCTGGATTCTGTCTTGTGTAACTCCCATAACTGAAAACCCTTCCTTATTTTAAGTCCTTACGTGCTATTGCTTAAGATTAAAGCGCCAAGCACAAAACCAATCATGTGGATGCTCATCAGTCGGGCATCCGACACACTGGGTCTGAATCCTTGAATCAATGGCCTTTGCAAAATAGGTAAACTCAACCAACCCGGCTGATTTGCAAGGGTAATCATCAAGATTCTTCCTCCTCCTGGCAGCCTGCACTCTGCACTCATCCATCTGAAATACAAAACTTTCCGGCCCCTCGTCAACAACAGTTTGCTTATTTATCAACGAATACATCCTAAAGTTCAACACCTGTTTCAATCCTTCAAGCCCGCTTTGCTCACTTAAGTTTAAGAACCGCTTTACAGCATGGGCTTCATAGGGCGAGAATTGTGCCCAACATGAGTCATTGCATCGTTTGGCATCATTCATCCCATGCTCAAATTCCAGTGTCTGGAACCATACCCCGTCGTTGGCGAGCCAATTTTTTGCGACCACAGTCATCAATTGGTTTAAAGCATCATCTTCCATTTCAAGTAATGCACCGGGTATTCCTTGTTCGACCTTAAAATCGAACATTTCTGCCAACCGGTCCATCTGGATGCCTATGCTCTTTTTCGTGGCGGTTTCAAAAACCGTTAATGCTTTCTCCATACCCATCTGGTGTCGTACTTCAGTAAACCAGAATGCATAGTGAACTACAATTCTGGTAAACATGTCAACAATAAATCGGGCTTTTTCATCTTTATTTAGATTGAAAGGGAGACGATCCATGATCTGATTCCTTTTTTAATAATATTGGCCACTTAGTTTGACCGAGCGCTCGATCAAGACTAATTGAATGAAACCCCATTGTCAAGAAACATGCACACCGAAAGGATTTTGGAAATTTCACGGCAATGAAAACGGCTTTTTATGAAATTATTAAGAGCTTAAAATTGTTTTATTGACGAGTTCTTATATAATCAAATATATTGATGAGGTGTTTGATTTTATTTTTTGTTTTTAACTTTAAGGATTTTTAATGAGCGTAAAAATACATATTCATGTTACCCATCGTCAACATACCTATGGCAAAGAGACAGTTCAAGCCCAAGGAAAAACAGTGGGAGAGGCTTTAAAGGATTTCATCGGTCAATATCCTGGGATGAAAAACGAAGTCTTTGATAAAAACAGCGAATTACTGCATTATATTGAAATTTATTTAAATAAACAAAGTGCATATCCGGGAGAACTTCAAAAAAGAATAGAAGACGGCGATGAAATTCAAATCATCACTTTTTTAGCTGGCGGATAATCCTTTGTTTATAGCGGCTGAAAAAATTATTGTTTGTTTTTCTTTCAATACTTTGAATTAACAGTCAAGGGTAATTGCAAATGACTTATCATGATTCATAATTTCAAACAGTTATGATTATGAGGTAAACGCAATAAAAGTCTTTGATTTGCATAAGTACCAGTAAATTAATAAAATTAAAATTCATGCCAGTGTTACATGCGTTTACC
>JAAEMC010000382.1 GCA_024225895.1 Desulfobacteraceae bacterium
AGGATAAACTAACTTAGGGAATCATCATGGATTCAGGCATTTTCGACACGCTCTTTTTGACTTTGGACCACCGCCTTAAAGGGATGATGGAAAACCGCACAGCCCGTTTTCTTGAGGCCCTTGAAAAAAGCCATCCAGAATTTAAATTTAACCCTGATCCCCTGCTTCATTTTCAAAAAATCTTGCTTTTCAGTGAATTTATCGCCGCTTCCATAACCCGTTGGCCCAAGATCGCCGTGGAGTTGCTCACCTCTGAAGATCTTTTCAAATCCTTTTCCCCCCAGACCATTGCCTTAATGCTGGATAAGCAGCTGGACCAAAAAAAAGAGCTTTCAAAAATCAAGCAGGTCCTGATCGAAACCAAACTTATTCAAACCATACGTATTGCGTGGCGTGACCTGGCAGGCCTTGCAACCCTCACTGAGACCCTTGAAGATCTTTCCAGCCTGGCAGATGCCTGCGTGGATAAAGCCATGGAAAAGATTTACCAGGAGCTTTGCCAAAAATTCGGTACACCCGTGGACAGCGAGGGCAATTTCCAACAGATCGTGGTGCTGGGTATGGGTAAGCTCGGGGCTAAAGAACTGAATTTTTCTTCAGATATTGACCTGATCTTTGTTTACCCGGAACAAGGATATACCAACCAGGACAATATGATTTCCAACCAGGAATTTTTTATAAAATTGTGCCGAAAGTTTTTACAGCTCTTTGATGCCCGGAGCCATGAAACCAATTTTTACCGGGTTGATACGAGACTTCGGCCCTTTGGGGAGAGCGGTCCTCTGGTAATGGATTTTTCAGCCTTTGAAGAGTATTACCAGGCCCAGGGAAGGGATTGGGAGCGGTATGCCATGATTAAAGCACGGCCCATTGCCGGGGATATTGAACAGGGGAATGCTTTGTTAGAGCAATTAAAGCCCTTTATTTACCGGCGGTATTTTGATTACAGCACCTTTGACTCTTTTCGGGATATGAAAGCCAGGATCACTGCCCAGATCAAAAGCAAAAAGCTGAAAAATAATATAAAGCTTGGGTCCGGAGGTATCCGGGAAATCGAATTTTTCGGCCAAATTTTTCAGCTTATCCGTGGTGGAGTGGAGCCTAAACTCCAGGAGCCGGGTATTGTCAAAGTTCTGGATCTATTATATGCCCATGGCCTCATTGACCAGGAAGCCTGCAATGATTTAAAAGAAGCTTATTCTTTTCTACGGCTTGTGGAAAATCGTTTACAAGAATATGCAGACCTCCAGACACATGATCTTCCGGAAAATGTGGAACAACAAATCATCCTGGCGCTTTCCATGGGATTTGATTCCTGGGAAAAATTTAAAACCGTGCTGGAGATTCATTTGGGCAATGTCCACACGCATTTTAATGACCTGCTGGTGACAGGAAATGAAAAGACGCTCGACGATGAATCCCAAAGCCTGAAAGAGTTGTGGGTCAGAATAAATGATCCCCAGGTAATGGCGGATACTATTGCCGTATCCGGTTTTGAGGATCCCAAAAAAGTGCTGGATATGCTTCGGGCGCTGGAACAGCATCCCAATACCAAGCAACTGACACCCAATGGGCGTAAAAAACTTTCAAGACTTGTCCCATTGCTGGTGAAAGCAGCCGGCAAGACTAAAGATCCGGAAACCGTTCTAAGTCGTTTAGTGGATCTGATCATAACCATTGAAAGGCGGACCACTTATCTGTCTTTGCTCATCGAAAATAAAGGAATTTTGGAAACTCTGGTTAATTTGGCCCAGAAAAGCACCTGGATTATCCTGTTTTTATCAAGTCATCCTGTGTTGCTGGATGAGCTGATGCACCCGCAAACACTTTATTCCCTTCCGAAAAAAAAGGCCCTTCAAAAAGAGCTTTCCATCCGAATGGAACGAATCCCAGGCTCGGATATCGAGTACCAGCTTGAGGAGCTGTGCATTTTTATGCAGATCAACACCCTGAGGGTGGCAGCAGCAGATATCAGCGGTAATTATCCCTTGATGAAGGTGAGTGACCATTTAACCTGGATTGCAGAAACAATACTGGATCGGGTTCTGAAAATTTCCTGGAATATACTTATCCAAAAATATGGCAATCCCCAGGGGATTGATCTTAATAATATTGATGCCTGTGGCTTTGCCATCGTGGTTTATGGAAAGGTGGGCGGCCTTGAAATGGGGTATGCATCTGATGTGGATCTTGTTTTTTTGTATGATAGTGATTCAGGATCAACCGTCAATGGAAAGCGAAGCATTGAAAATATCAGGTTTTACTCCAATCTGGGCCAGCGGATTATTAATATTCTGACCATGCATACTAGAGCAGGAAAGCTTTATGGGGCCGATATGCGCCTTCGGCCCGGCGGAACATCCGGTATGATCGTCTCCCACATAGAGGCTTTTGAGGAATATATGGAAAAAGATGCATGGACCTGGGAACATCAGGCCGTAATCAGAGCAAGGCCTGTAAGCGGCGATAAAACCCTTTTTAAGCGGTTCAACACCATCAGGGAAAAAGTGCTTCAGACAAAAAGAGATCCCGATACCCTTGAAAAGGAAGTCACAGATATGCGCGAGCGCATGAGGGCCGACCGTCTCAAGCCCCAAAAGGGACTTTTTGATTTAAAACAGGACAAAGCCGGAATTGTGGATATTGAATTTTTTGTCCAGTATCTGATTTTAAAATATGCACATGACTATCCTGATATTACCTATTGGACCGATAATGTTAGGCTCCTTGAAGCCCTTGAAGCCGAAGGCATTATCACGGGTGATGAAGGGATTTTTTTGCGCGAAGCCTATATTATGATGCGAAAAAAGATTCACAGCAGCAACCTTAAGGATACAAAATCTTTGGTGCCGGAATCGGAATTTGCCATGGTCAGAGAAAAGGTCCTCAAGATATTTAAAAAGTATCTAAAATCCTGAACACTTAAACCTGTGGAAATTGGAAACCGGCCTGGGGGTTCAATAGGCTCTGTTTGAGTTTGTTCCCTGTCTCATAGGAACTTGTACTCATTTCCAACTTCGAATCCGTTGGCTGTTTTCTCAAAAGGCGGCGCCATGATCCCTGCATTATTGATCAGATGATCCAGTCTTGAATATGGTTGTCTGAAAGAATCAGCAAATGACTTTATGGAATCAAGGCTTGCCAGGTCCAGTTCCGGAAGGTTCCCAATCTGCAAGGGGGTATCCCATTTATAATTGTTCATATTTTATCTCCTGAAATGGGTTGGCCTTTTAATGTGATGCTGTCCTTTTGTTGGGTTTTTGCATTTTCCCACCAGCTTGTTCCAAGGTTATGTGATCCAAATACAATGCTTTCTCCTGCCATGGGAGTAGCAATTTTAATGTTTTGGGAAAGTGCGGCCTTTGTTAATCGCTGCATGGGGTCATACCAGGGGTGTAAAGACAGATTGAATGTACCCCAGTGAATGGGATGCAGGATTTCTCCTTTCAGATCAATATGGGCCTGCACTGTTTCTTCGGGGAACATATGTACTGGGTGCCACATCTGGTCATATGCACCACATTCCATGAATGTCATATTGAAAGGACCATATTTTTCACCAATTGTTTTAAAGCCGGTAAAATACCCGGAATCCCCGGAAAAAAAGAGGCTGTAATCTTTAGATTTTATAACCCAGGATGCCCACAAGGTCTTATTCCGGTCCAATATCCCACGGCCGGAAAAGTGCTGGGCAGGGGTTGCGCAAAGCATGAGGGTTTCATCAAATTGGTATTCCTCCCACCAGTCCAGCTCAACAATTTTTTCTTGTGCAACTCCCCAGGATTCCAGCTTTTTCCCCACACCCAGGGGTACCAGGAATTTTTTGGTCTTTTGATTTAAAAATTGGATGGAGAATTTATTCAGGTGATCATAGTGATCATGAGAAATGATGACCAGGTCAACATAGGAGATTTGTTCAATATCAAATGGCAGTTCCCCGTTGAAGCGTGTAGGGCCGACCAGGGAAACCCGTTTTTCAAATACAGGGTCTGTGAGTATTTTATATCCGTTGATGTGGATCATTAAAGACGAGTGGCCAAGCCAGGTGGAGTTTAATTGGCGGCTGTCAAGACTCTGGTAATATGAAATATCCACAGGAATGACAGGTAGTTTTACATCAGGTTCCTGGGCATTTTTTTCAAAAAGAAACCTGAAGGTCATTTTGGCATAGTCCCCGACAGAGAGGTCCGGCATGATTGCTCCTCCTATAAATTTACCGTCTTTATATTGTGTAGAGCCATTGATCTTCGCAAGGCGGGCTTCCTGCGAATTAGTCATGGCCGGTACAAAGCAATTAAAATTTAACATGACAAATACTCCCATGATCAGAAGGTTGATAATTATAAATTTTTTCATAAAACACCTAATTGTTATAATGAACGTTCATTTATTAAAGTAATAAAATTTTTTAAAGTTTTATGGCAT
>JAAEMC010000383.1 GCA_024225895.1 Desulfobacteraceae bacterium
CGCCACTGGATCATGTTGATATCATAGGTTTTTATAAAAGTTTTTAATGCGTAAAATTCCGTTTCCGAATCCGTAAACCCGGGGCAGTTTAAATAATTTATTGCGACAAACCTGTTTTTCTGGTGAGCAATGCTGATGCTTTTTAGCACATCATCAAATGAATAGGTCTTGGGTCGAAAATAACGATTGTAACATTTCCTCCTCACAGAATTCATGCTCACCCGGATGCCATCCAGCCCGGCATCAAACAGCTGTTCAATCTTTTGCGGCAGGCTGGCATTGGTATTCATATTAATGGTGCCTGCATCGGTTTTTTCCCGGATTATTTTTATGGCCGGTTCAATGACTTTAAAGGCCGTGATGGGATCCCCCTCACATCCCTGGCCAAAACTAACCACCGGTTTTCTCACTGTTTTGATGTGCTCCAGAGCCAATTGGGCAATCTCTTCAGAAGTGGGTGTAAAACTGATTCTTTCCTGGCAGGCGCTAAGATTGTTTTCGGTTTGAAGTGAAATACATCCCAGACAGTTGGCGTTGCAGGTTTGGGCAGTTGGTATGGGGGCTTCAAAGCGCTTTAGGAAAAAATTTTTTCCAGCCGGACATCCATATTTCAGGGCACAGTTTTCAAGGTGCCTGATCAGCCGGTTGTCCGGATATTTTCCACGCATTTTTTCAACCCCTGTGATGATTTTGTCTCTGGGCATCTGGCGCAGATCCTGGCGGGGCTCTTTATCTACCAACAGGGCAGCAGATTGAAAACCGTTTTTTAAAAATCCCACCGCGCCATAGGAGAATAATGGCAAAAGGTCTTGGTTCCCTTCATCATCATAGGCGCAAAAATGCCGGTTCACATACCCCGGGGAATTAAAAACAGCCACAGGAAATATTTTTTCTTTGGAATCATAGGGATTGGTTTTGAGTATTTCAAATTCCTGCTTCAGTATATTGTAGACAACAGGCATTCTGCCGGGCAGCATCATCAGTTCACTGCCATGGGGCATGGGACAGGTTTCTTTTTTGGTGAGAACCGTTTTGCTTTTTCCGGATAATCCCACAGCTCCATAGCCGTCCAATTCGAAAATCTCGCCATTTTCAGCGGCAACCACTGCCTTGAGTATTTGTTTGGCCTTTATTTTTTGCATAGCAAGGTATACCAAACTGGGCTTTTATTCTCAATATGATTCACCTTGATTCACCATCAAGGCGGCACCTGCTGTGTTGCCTGGGTTCGCTCCTCCCTTCGGAGCATGACTTATACGCCTTTAGTCGTCACTTCTTGGCCCCTTGCATCTGACACCTTGATGGTGGCCGGACAATCGCATGTAACTTTTCCACATTAATGATCTCAAGCTGTTACGATTTAAAGCTAAACAGTGATTACACGAGTTCCTGTATTTTTGGCAAAAGGGTGAATGGACCGTGTTAAGGAAACCATCCGATTCCAATCTGTGTGAAGTGATTTTTCTGTGCACTGTTCAATGCAGTTGTAGCATCTATTGCATTTGCCTTTATCGATAGTAACCTCTTTGTCTTCTGACATTTCAATGGCATGGGCATCACAAACAAAAAGGCATTTTTTACAAAGTTTGCATTTGCTTTTATTGTGGAGAACATGAGGCATGGGTTGCCGTCTCATATTGGTGGTCATCATTATGTTCATTAGGCTGGCCAACGGGCCTCGTGTGTGAAGAGATTTTAATTTGTTTACATCAAAATAGGGCAACTGCCTGGCTTCAATTTTATTTTTCACACAGTGCAATGCAGATTGTAATTTGCTTAAATTTTGTTGAGTGGGTTCACCTTTTCCAAATGAAGTGTCAATATCACCCAGACGGGTATGGTGATCCGTGTGGGCGGTATGGGGCATCAGGACCTGTGCACCGCCCAATACCTTGATGTTTTTTGCTTGAAGCGCTTTAGATAAATGAAAAGGCACAGGGTTGCAGACACAATTACCATAGGTTGAAAAGACAAATCCATAGGTGTTTTGGAATGTGGGTAAATCCTGAATCATTTTTAAAGCAGCTTGTGGAATATCCCAGTAATGTACGGGTACACCTACAACAAGCAAATCTAAGCCTTTGCTTGGTTGAATCGATTCGCTTGCATTCAACGGCTTAAGCAGAACTTCCCACTTTTTATCCTCGATTGCATTTGATGCAATACGGGCAATTTGTTTTGTGTTATTTGAACATGAATAATAAAGAATAACCGCTTTTTTCATTATATATTTTCCTTTTACAAATATTAGGCTTGATCTATATATATCTAAATGATATATATCTAAAAACTATAAGTCAAGGAGATATATGGCAAAGGTAAATAAGACCAGATATGCAATTTTAGGGTTGTTGAACACCGGACCCATGTCCGGGTATGATATTAAAAAACATTTTGAACAGATTGCGTCCAATTTCTGGAGTGAAAGCTATGGTCAGATATATCCTATTTTAAAGCGGTTGGATACAGACGGGCTGGCCACCCGGGCCATTGAAAAACAGGTGGGAAAACCAGACCGTCACATTTATACATTGACCTCAAAAGGGCAAGATGAGTTGATGGTCTGGCTAAAGCAACCGGTTGAGCGTCACGTGGGGCGGCATGAAATCTTGCTGAAACTTATTTTTGGGTCGGCCATTCCAGTGACGGAGAATATAAAACAGCTCCGGCATTTTCAAAAGCTGCACGAAGATGAACTGGTAGGACTCAAATCCATCCAGGCCCGAATGAAAACAAAGGACAAAGAGCATCCCTCTTTAATGTATTGGAAGCTAACCGCCCGTTTTGGCGAATTGGTCAATGAGGCATTAATTAAATGGAGCCGGGAATCGGTATCTGTTCTGGAGAAAATGAATGGCAAATAGACTGAATTTAACCACGGGATCTATCACAGGGCAACTTATGCGGCTTGCCAGCCCGATTCTGTTTGGGATGCTGTTTTTTACCCTATATCTTTTAATAGATCTTTTTTTTGTTGGCTGCTTGGGACCGGATGCTGTGGCAGCCTTGTCCATTTCCGGTAATGCTTTTTTTGTGCACCTAGGGCTTTCTTTTATTATCGGCACCGGTGCAATGTCCCTGATTGCACAGGCCTATGGAGCCAAAAAATTCGACCACGCAGTGCAGGTGTTCAAGCAAAGCCTTATCCTCAGCGTGATCGCAGGATGCACTGCGGCAATGATTGGTTATCTCATTGCAGGTCCGTATATTCATTTTTTTGGTGGTAAAGGAATGGCATTAATATGGGGTACTCAATATTTTAGAATCTACTCAATATCTCTTTTATTCCTGCTTTTGCTGCATGTTTTCAGTTCTTGTTATCGGGGAATGGGAGATACTAAGACCCCTATGTTGATCATGCTGCAATCCCTTGTTTTAAATATCATCCTGGACCCTGTTCTAATTTTTGGTTTGGCAGGGTTTCCTGCTCTGGGTGTTCAAGGGGCGGCCTTTGCTTCCTTAATATCCCAGATTTATGGAGTTGTGCTTTATGGATATCTTGTCTTTATTAAAAAGCAGCATCTTCATCTGAAAGGTCCTTTTAAAATAGACTTTTCAATTCTAAAACAAAGTCTTGCCATTGGCCTGCCTTCGGGACTTGCCTATTTTTTATTGACCGCCAACCTTTTGATTACTTATAGGGTAGTCAGTCCTTATGGAACAGAAGCATTGGCAGCGCTTGGTATTGGATTTCGTATTGTCCAGTCCATATATCTGCCCAGTGTGGCCATCTCAGAAGCGCTGGCTGCCATGGTGGGGCAAAACTATGGGGCCAGAGAGCAGGGGCGGGTTAAAACGGCATTCTGGATTGGATGGCGGACCAGTTCAATTTTTATGCTGTCGGGAACCATTATCTGCTGGATGTTTCCGTCTGCTCTTATCCATCTTTTCAGCCAGGACCCCAACGTAATTCATTACGGGGTTCTCTATCTCAAGATAGTGTCTTTATCCAATTTGATCGTGGGTACGATCCTGGTTGTCTCCGCTGCTTTCCAGGGCATTGGAAAAACATATCCCACACTGGTATGCGCCCTGGCGGACAATTTGTTGTTTGCATTGGCCATATTTACATTGCCTGCATTTTTTGGATGGGGCATATCCTCTGTCTGGTGGCTCAAGTTGTCGACGGGTGCCATGGAGATGGTCCTGTGTGCTTTCTGGCTAAAATTTCAAATGGAAAAGATGCTGCCGTTGTTGAGCAAAGCAAATTATTAAGTGGGTAAAAGATCCTGTTTTACAATGCAGTCTTTGCAATTAAATAATTATTGCCCCTTTAAAATCATATGCTATACTAAGTTTTCTTATTTAAAAATATTAATTGTAGGATGTGAATATGTGTTTAGCCGTGCCGTCGAAAATCGTTGAGATAAATGATCATATGGCCAAAGTAGATGTGGATGGCGTGATCAGAGAGGCCAGCATCATGCTGCTGGAAGATGTTAAAATAGGGGATTATGTCATTGTCCATGCCGGGTTTGCCATCAGCAAAGTGGATGAAGAAGCGGCACTTCAGACCCTTGAGGATATGAGAAAGATACTGGCAGCGGATGCAAAGTGGCAAAACAGCCTTAACGATCATCTGTAAAACCTGATGAAAGATCCCATCACAGCAAAACGGCTGGAAATCAGCGGCGTTGTCCAGGGAGTTGGTTTCCGGCCATTTTTATTTGTCCTTGCCAACCAATACAATCTGAAAGGGGAAGTCTCCAATACCTCCAGCGGTGTTTTCGCCGAAGTTGAGGGCACATCAAGCAACATTGACCATTTCTGCAAAGATATTAAAGATAAAAAACCCCTTTTGGCATCCGTGACCCGTATTGAAGTACAAGACATTGATGTAAAGGGTTTTAACTTTTTTAAGATTGTAAAAAGCAAAACCGCAAAAGGCCGCACCACGCTCATTTCTCCGGATGTTTCCATCTGTGATGATTGTTTAAAAGAATTAAAAGATGCAAATGACAGGCGGTTTGAATACCCTTTTATCAACTGCACCAATTGCGGCCCCCGGTATACTATTATCCAGGATATTCCCTATGACCGCCCCAAGACATCCATGAGGCATTTTCAGATGTGCCCGGTATGCCAGAAAGAGTATGACGACCCCATGAACCGAAGGTTCCATGCCCAGCCCAATGCCTGTCCTGAATGCGGCCCCCATGTCTTTCTTATCGATGCTAAAGGCAACCGGCTGGATGACAAGCCTGAAGAAGCCATCGCCCTTGCAGCCGGATATCTTAAAAAAGGAAAAATTGTTGCTGTTAAAGGTCTGGGCGGATTCCACCTGGCTTGTGATGCAGCCAACAATGATGTTGTCAATAAATTAAGACAAAGAAAAAACAGACCCCATAAGCCATTTGCTCTAATGGCACAATCGGCATCTGTGCTCTTTGACCATGTGAAATTAAGTGAAGCGCAAAAAGACCTTTTGGAGTCCTATCACCGACCCATAGTTATTCTGGAGAAAAAAGAGCCGCTGAAACATGATCTCATTGGCCTGGCGCCGCAAGTTGCTCCTTTTAACCTTTGCCTTGGGATTATGATGCCCTATACTCCCTTGCACTATCTCCTGCTTGAAAAGGGGCCGGATATTCTGGTTATGACCAGTGGAAACCGATCTGGTGAGCCCCTTTCCATTGACAATGACGACGCCCTAAATGCCTTTAATGATATTGCAGATTATTTTTTATTCCATGACCGGGATATTTATTTCAGGGCAGATGATTCCATTGTTCGTTTCCAGGCAGGGCAACCCCGGTTTTTCCGGCGGTCAAGGGGATATGCGCCATTGCCGGTTTCTGTGAAAGAAAAAATGCCTCCCATCCTGGGATGCGGTGCCGGACTGAAAAGTACGGTCTGCCTGACCAAAGGAAATTATGCCTTTTTAAGTCAGCACATCGGCAACCTGGATAATGACAAGGTCTTTGATTTTTACAAAGACAGTATTGCCCACTTGGAAAAGATCCTGGATATCACCCCTGAAATCATTGCCCATGATCTTCACCCAAGGTATATGAGCACTGACTATGCAAAAAAAGTTCAAGAGGAATGTAAAAAGGCGGAAATGCCGGTCAAAACCATTGCCGTACAACACCACCATGCCCATGCGGTTTCCTGCATGGCCGAGCATGGTCTTTTTGAAAAGGTGATTGCTCTTACCCTTGATGGTACAGGGTATGGGCCGGACGGAAATATCTGGGGCGGAGAGATTCTGGTGTGTGATCGAATGGATTTTGAAAGAAAGGCCCATCTGTCTTATGTGCCCATGCCGGGCGGGGATGCTGCTGTTCTTGAGCCCTGGCGCATGGCGGTTTCCATTTTGTATAAGGCATACGGCAGTGAGTTGTTAAATCTTGAAATACCTTTTTTAGACCAGGTGGACAAAGAGAAAGTCTCTTTCATAGTCCAGATGATTGAAAAGAGTGTGAATTCTCCTGTTACTTCCAGTGCCGGGCGTATCTTTGATGCTGTTTCTTCTTTGCTTTGTATCCGGCATGAAATTTCCCATGAAAGCCAGGCCGCCATGGAACTTGAAGCCATTGCTCTTGAAAAAGGTGCAGGGGCCTATGGATATGATATTTGGGAAATAAAAGATGCCGCGGGCAGAAGATTACTTGAAATCGATATGATGTCATGTGTAAAGGATATTGTCAGTGACATCCTAAATCATGTACCAGATCAAAGGGTCAGTTATAAATTCCACGGAGCCATGGCTGATGCCTTTGTCAGTGCGGCCATGACCATCAGTAAAGAGACCGGGATTCAAAAGGCTGTGTTGTCAGGGGGTGTCTTTAACAATAATATCATTTTAAACAGAGTGTTGGGCCATCTTGAAGATAACGGACTTACCGTATACACGCACACAAAGGTTCCAGCCGGTGACGGGGGAATTTCATTCGGGCAGGTTGCCGTTGCAAGTGCCCTGGAAAACCAGGTAGAAAAGGGGGAGAAAAAAGGTATATGGGCCTGAAATATGTGGATGAATACAGGGATGCTTCCCTGGCAAAGCAGTTGATTTCAAAGATCAATGATGTGAGTGAAAAACCATTGCGGTTGATGGAAGTTTGCGGTACCCATACCATGTCCATTTTCAGGCATGGTATTCGGACGGTACTGCCCGGGAATATCACCCTTCTTGCGGGTCCCGGATGTCCGGTTTGCGTTACTGCCCAGAAAGACATTGATGCATTTATCCAGTTTGCAAGGATGGATGATGTGATTGTCACAACTTTTGGCGACCTGATCAAGGTGCCGGGCTCTGGTTCATCATTGGCAAGGGAACAGTCCCTAGGAGCAGATGTCAGAATCGTGTATTCGGTCTTTGATGCCACCAATATTGCCAAGGAAAATCCAGGGCAACAAGTGGTTTTCTGCGGTGTGGGATTTGAAACCACAATTCCGACAATTGCTGCCAGCGTGTTGACGGCTTCCGGTGATGGCCTTGAAAATTTTTCAATCTATTCTGCAAATAAACTGACACCGCCTGCCCTGGCCGCCCTCATGGAAGCAGACGGGGTGGAAATTGACGGATTCATCCTGCCCGGCCATGTCTCTGTTATTACGGGTACGGATGCCTACAGGGGCACCTTTGAAAAGTATGATATTCCCTCGGTCATTTCCGGGTTTGAACCGGTGGATATTCTAAAAGCTGTTTTGATGCTGGTTGAACAAAATGAGAAAGGGGTGCCTGCCCTAGAAAATGCTTATCCGCGGGCTGTGTCTGATCAGGGGAATACAAAGGCCAAAATAATCGTGGACCAGGTCTTTGAAATATGTGATGCCTCCTGGCGCGGGATTGGTACTATCCCGCAAAGCGGTATGTGCCTGAAAGATGCCTTTCACAGTTTTGATGCCGCAATAAAATTTGCCATGGACCTGCCGGATGTACCCGAGCCCAAGGGGTGTGCCTGCGGAGAAATATTAATGGGGTTAAAGACCCCCAAAGAATGTAAACTCTATAAGAAAAGATGCACTCCCATGGATCCGGTGGGGCCTTGCATGGTCTCCAGCGAAGGGGCCTGTGCTGCATTTATTAAATACAGCAATTAAAGAAGCGACTTAAAAATTATGAAAACAGATAAAATATTACTTGATCATGGCTCTGGCGGGAAAATTTCCCATTCATTGTTTTCACAACTCATTCTCCCCTTGTTTGAAAATTCTGCACTGGCGCAGCAGGATGATGGGGCAGTGCTTGAAGTTGGAGGGCAGCAATTGGCTTTTTCCACAGATTCCTATGTGGTGGATCCCATCTTTTTTCCCGGCGGCAACATTGGTGATCTTGCTGTCAATGGCACCATTAACGATGTTTCCATGTGCGGGGCGCATCCTTTGTTTATCAGTGCAGGATTAATCATGGAAGAGGGCTTCCCAATTGAAGATTTGAAAGTCATTCTTAAAACCATGGCCCATGCAGCCAAAAAGGCGGGGGTGCAGATTGTCACAGGGGATACCAAGGTTGTTCCCAGAGGCAAGGCTGATAAAATATTCATAAATACTTCGGGAATCGGCCTAATCCCAAAAGGTGTAAATGTATCGGGAAACCATGCAAAACCGGGAGATAAAATCATTGTTTCCGGCACCATTGCCGATCACGGCATTACAGTGCTCAGTACTCGTGAAGGATTAAAATTTGATTCTGATGTTAAGAGTGATTCCGCTCCATTGAATCACATGGTCAAAGCCATTCTGGATTCTGGTTGTGATGTCCATGTTCTAAGGGATCCCACAAGGGGCGGACTTGGCACTACTCTTAATGAAATAGCCTCCCAATCCAATGTTCAAATCCAGATATTTGAAGAATCCCTTCCTGTTCATAATTCGGTGAAAGGTATCTGTGAACTTCTGGGGTTCGATCCTTTGTATATTGCTAATGAAGGCAAATTGATTGCCTTTGTGCCGGAAGACGATGCAGATAAAGTCCTTAAGATCATTCAACAGGATGAATTCGGAAAAGATGCCGTCGTCATTGGTGAAGTCAAGGAAAGTAATCCGGGTAAAGTGGTTATGCAAACTGCCATCGGCGGATTAAGACGAGTGGATATGCTGACGGGTGAGCAGTTGCCCAGGATCTGTTGATAAATCCGGATTGTATGTACTACAAAAGATTTTTTTCCCTGTAATATTTTTGGGCCCCCTCATGTAAAGGTGCTGATATCCCGTCTTTTACCATGTTTTTTGGTTGTAATACCTGGAATGCAGGATGTAATTTTTTGAAATCATCCATATTCTCAAATATGGTTTTCACCAGGGTATAAACAGTATCTTGATCCAGATGGGTTGAGGTGACAACCGTTGCCCTGACGCCAAAGGTTTTGACAGGTTCCGGCATATTTGAATACATGTGAGCCGGAATATCCGAATAAGAGTAGTAAGGATTTTGTTTTACCAGTAGATCAATGGCAGATCCTGTAACCGGTATGATCCTGGCATCGCAAAGTCTGATGGCCTTGCCGACAGAGGCATTGGGATGCCCCACAGTGTAGATCATGGCCTGGATGCGGTCATTACACAAAGCAAATGATTGCTCGGATGCCCGAAGTTCCTCCACCAGGGAAAAACTGCTTTTTGTCCAGCCCATGGTATCCATGACCACCTCCATGGTGGCGCGCTGGCCTGAGCCGGGGCTTCCGATATTGACTCTGCGTCCTTTTAAATCAGAAAAATTTAAAATCTGTGCATCACTGCGTGCAACAACAGTAAAAGGTTCACCATGAAGTGAAAAAAGCGCCCGTATGTTCTTATAAGGGCTGTTTTTAAATTTTTCAGGTGCAGAGCCGTTTACTGCATGGAATTGCCAGTCTGATTGAGCAACGCCAATATCAAGTGCGCCCTGGTGGACGTTTTCCAGGTTGAATATGGATCCGGCAGTTGATAACACCTTAAATGAAAATGTTGTGGAATTGGTTTTTGCAATTCTAGCAATGGCTCTACCGGCCTGGTAATAAACACCGGATTTACTGCCTGTACCAATTGTTATCTGCTTTTTTTCTTGTTTTGCCATGGCAGGATATGAAAATATCGCACAAAATATGAAAATAAAGAAAATTGTCATCAGCCCTTTAAAAGACTTTTTTGTTTTAATATTTGCCGGCCATCTGTTGTGTTCCATTTTATGCCTCCTTCCTTTAAGATTTATAAGATAATATTCTGATACGCCCTATATTTTATATCAAAATTTGTGCCATCAGCAATCTGTGTTGCCTTTATTTTCAATACGGGCAACCGCATGAGCGGGATGCTTATTAAAAGAACTTTCACATATAATAAATCAGTTGAACGTCTAACGGGATATTCAATGTTGAGTGAAAAGCAATGGTGTGATCAATTTCAAAGAAAATTATGAATGATGAACCATTTTAAGAATCCCCAAATTGAAGGAGATAAGGGATATTTTGAGCATATCATTCATAGTGTACTATTTCATCAACGTAAGATCAGATGGCAAAGGCTAAGGAGATGATGTCGCTCCAATTGTATTGTTTGTTCTCTTTGATCCTGCTACATCCATATTACATGGTGCAGTGGTGAAAAACAAGGTTAGAAAAATACCACTGATCCACCATCAAGGCACCACCTGCCGTGTTGCCTGCGTTCGCTCCTCCCTGGGAGGGATGGCCTATATGCCTTTAGTCGTTACTTCCTGGCGCCTTGCATCTGACACCTTGATGGTGGCCAGGGATGTGCCTTTTTTTCTGTTATTATGAAATTTGATGGTGGATTTGGGAATATCGGAGTCTTTTAAGGTGTGGATGGGCCCAAAAGCTTTGCAATGTGCTTTCTGGCCACTTTCATAAAGTCAGGCATAGCCTTTTGAAGGGTGGGCGTCAGCTGAGTTCCCCAATCAATTGTTTCAGGTTCAATTCCTACAACTTTTAACAGGGGGCGATGGCCCCTCATTTCAGCCATGCTGAGGGAGTCTAAAAGATCAACATCATGCAGGGACAGCATCTGTTTTGGGTTTGAGCGTAAATCATCTTCCTCCAGGAAGTAGATAGTTCCCGGCGGGTGACCGGCCCGGACAATATCTAAAACCAGTACAATTTCATATGTTTCAAACAGATAGAAAATATCCTGGGTAAAGGTACCGCCGTCGATGAAATCAACTATAGCTTCATCATAATTTTCTTTTTCGTCCCAAAATTTATGGACGGCATGAACACCAATGCCTTCATCCATGAGAAGAAGATTTCCCACACCCAATACCAAAAGTTTTTTCATGCCTTGAGCTACCTTTGTACAATAAAAGAGGGGATGAAAAACACATCCCCTCTTTATTTGTGTAATGATTATTTAATCTTATACAGGTACTTCAATCTTAATTTCTCTACCAGTATCTGCGTCCAGCACGTGGACGGCACAGCCCAGTCAGGGATCAAAGGAGCGGATAAGCCGCCCCACATTCACCGGGTTTTCAGGATCTGGTACAGGGACCCCGATAAGGGCTTGCTCCATTGGTCCTCTCTGGCCCATGTCATCCATGGGATTGGCATTCCAGATGGTTGCCGAAGTGATCTGATAATTTGCAATCACTTTATTCTTAATATTAACATAATGTAACAGTGCACCACGGGGTGCCTCTGTCAGGCCGAGGCCTTCTGCAGAATCCGGAATCGGCGTGGGAACAAATGTTTCCTTGCCGGGTTTGATTTCTGTCAGCCACTCTTCAACCGCATTGGCGACCATAACGGTCTCTTCTGCTCTGGCTACATGGCGTCCAAGGATTGAGAATGCCGCATCACCGATATCCCTCATCTTCTTGGCTCCCAGTTTTTCCTGGCCGATCTTGGAAAGCTCGGGATTGGTAACCCACATCCTGGCCAATGGTCCTCCTTCATGGGGTCTGCCGTTGTATCTTGGAGCTTTAATGAAACTGTAAGCACCTTCTTTATAGGGATCAGGTATGGTTCTGCCCTTGGCCGGATTGAGTCCGGTTGTGGAATCGTCAAAATAGGAATGTTTTACATATTCTTTAATGAGGTTGGTATCCACAGGATAGTCCTTACCGTCCGTGAAAACACCACGTTTATGTAGCTGGTTGCCCTTATCATCCAAGGGGAATACACCCCAGCCCACGCAGTTTTTATATCCGCCGCCTGTTTTCAGCAGATCGCCATAGGGGCCTGCCAGCAGATAGACAATAGGTACATATTTTTCCAGGACGAATTTTTTCACTTTTTTGAAGCGTTCCAGATATGCGTTTAAGACTTCTCTGGTGGGAATTTCACTGGTTCCGCCAACGACCATGCCCTGGACATGGGGCATTTTACCACCCAGAAGTGCTACCATTTCATGGCAGATCTTTCTGATTTCAAGGGCTTCAAGATACTGTCCGACAGCCACATCATTGATCTCTTTGGGTACTCTGATATCATTGTTTTTATATCTGGGTACAAAGGGTGCTACATCAGGACCATTTACATAGTCAAGCGCAGCCAGATGATAAAAATGAAGGACATGGGACTGAAGGTAGTTTGCACCTAAAATCAGGTTCCGTGCAATTCTTCCGTTATCTGTTACTTTTACGTTAAATGCATCATCCAGGGCCAGAACAGATGCAGTTGCATGTGCTGTCGGGCACACGCCGCATATTCTCTGGGTAATCTGGGAAGCATCCCTGGGATCTCTTCCAATTAGTATTTGTTCAAATCCGCGGTACATGCCGCCAAAGATTCTGGCATCGACAACTTTACCGCCCTTAATTTCTACTTCGGCTTTTAGGTGACCCTCAATCCGGGTAACCGGATCAATGGCAACCTTTACTTTTTTTCCGGCACCAACCGGAGCTGCTTGTGGTTTACAGCCTGCCATAATAAAACCTCCTTGGTTTTAGAACATTTTGGATATTATGCTGGTTCATAGAAAGGTGATTTTCCATCTGGGAAATCAGGTTCAACACAACCAATGCAGACGGCATTGTCCACACACCAGTTCATGCCGCTGTTCCATTTTCGTTTATAGCAGTCAGCATAGGTATCCGGGCCTTTGCAGCCAAGCTCGGCACGACAGTTTTTGGGATCTGACATTTTTTCTGCCATGTCGCCATTTTCATATGCTTCCAGGCGAGGACAATTGTCATGGATATTTTCGCCAAAGAAGACTGTCGGACGGCCGTAATCATCAAGTTCCGGAATACCTTTTGTCAGAAGGTGAGCAATGGAGCCCACAATCCAATCCGGATGCGGTGGGCAGCCCGGGATATTAACAACAGGTGTTTTAATTCCGGATGCTTTAAAAAAGTCCATCACGCTCGTGGCACCAGTTTCATTTCCTTCAGCCGCAGGAATGCCGCCATAGGTTGCACAGGCACCAATGGCTAGAACAGATCCGGCTTTTGCGCCTAGATCTTTCATGGCATCAACCATGGTGACTTCTTTGTGACCAACCTCACCTATAATACAGTATTTACCGTCAGCACCCATTGGAATCGCACCTTCAACGGCCAGGGAGAATTTGCCTTTATACGCTTCTGCAATGTGATAAAGGTTTTCCATGGCGGTTTCACCTTCAGAAGCCATTATGGTTGGATGAAACTGAAGGCTGATGACCTTAAGAAGGACATCTGCAATGGATGGATCTACAGTGTTCAGCAGGGATACTGAACATCCGGTACAGCCCTGACCCTGAATCCATAAGACCGGATGTGTTTTCAGAGCCTTTTGCATGGCTTGAACAAGGGCAGGATTAAACATCTGCGAAATACCGATTCCGGCAGCAGTTCCAGTAACGGCTTTCAGAAAGCTCCTCCTGGAAACCCCTGTCGTTTTTTGCTGCTCTTCCAGCAACTGTTTTTCGTCTTTCACGGGCACCTCCTTGATGCTGTTAAAAACAAATTAATACACTACATAGTAATATTAACATCAGCCCCTTTTTCTAGGAGCATTATTCATTTTAAGCAAAAACTGCCAGGTGATAAAAATGTTGAACTAAATTGAACAAGAATCATCTAAAACTCATATAATGGAGGGCTCATCCTTGTCAATATAAAAAAAGAAAATTTCAATTACTTGTTAGAATAATATATAAAAAATCTATAGTTATGATTGGCTTTTTTCTTTTATATGGCAAATCGCAAAAATATGCTCCGATACTACGGTACCTGTTTCTATCATGTGTGGCTAAAATTCTCTTGATACCACAATCGATTTGCTCAAAGGCGATTCCATTAGTCTATCATATTTTGGGAA
>JAAEMC010000384.1 GCA_024225895.1 Desulfobacteraceae bacterium
AACCCAGGGATTTGTCCATGCCGGTATTGCCCTCTGTCTTGCCGGTGATGAAACGCTGGGTAAAAAAGCGCTTGAAACCGCATTAAGTAAATCACGCCAGGAACATGTCTATTATGGTGATTACGGCAGCAACTTAAGGGATAATGCCGTTTCCTACTATCTGGTCTCCCATTTTTATCCATCCTTTTCTAAAAAAACCGACTTTTTATTTCATCTTCAAGATGACCTCCTTGAGCGCCAATGGCTCAGTACCCAGGAAAGAAACGCCCTTGTGCTGGCCGGCAGTATCAGTTTAAAGGATAAAGGTGAAACCTGGCAGGCCCGTGTGACAACCGGAGAGAAAACGCAGGATCTGATCCAAAACGGTATCCAGACAATCACCAGCCTCAAAGGGGCGTCTTCTGCGGGATTTAAAATCGTAAACAAATGGGAAAAAGATCTGTTCTTATCGGTTGCCATGGTTGGCTATCCGGCCCAAAGACCCGAGCCTGAAGAAAAAGAGGTTAAGATTACAAGAAGATATCTGGATATGACAGGGAACCCCATTGAAAAGATGGACTTTGTTTCGGGTGACCGGATATTGGTGGAAGTCGGTTTCTCAATCACCAGAAGGCTGCCCGATGGTCTGATTGTGGATCTCTTGCCCTCGGGCCTGGAACTGGAAGACCCGAATCTTGCCGGCAGCAGCATTATTGACGAAATATCCGTGGATAAAAAAACCGTTGCCCAATGGCACAAGCAGTTTATCATCCGCCATACCGAATACCGGGATGACCGGTTTGTGGCAGCGGTGGACGCCCGGCCAAAGCGAACATTCCGGATTTTTTACCCGGTCAGGGTGGTAAGCCCCGGCGAATATATCGTGCCGCCCACCCTGGTGGAAGATATGTACCGCCCCTATATCCGGGGAATCGGAGATACAAGGCCGCTGATCCGTATTTCAAATCCTTGATATGAAATATTGGATCTCAAAAAAAAGGATGGTCCTCGCCATCCTGATTTTGACAATTACGGTGTGTGCATCCCTGTTCGTTTTGGACAGGATGTATCCCCCCAATCTGAAAGGAAAGACATGGTCGACCCTGGTAACAGCCAGGGACGGCACCCCTTTAAGAGCTTTTGCTGATAAAAATGGTGTCTGGCGGTACCCGGTTTCCCTGGATGAGGTGTCCCCGCTTTATTTAAAAGCACTTCTGACCTATGAGGACCGTTGGTTTTATTCCCATTCGGGAGTAAACCCCTTTTCCCTTATTCGGGCACTCTTTCAGAGCATACGGGCCGGAAGGGTTGTGTCGGGGGGATCGACATTGACCATGCAGGTGGCAAGAATCATCCACCCCCACAACCGGACGATAGTTGGCAAGTGTTCTCAGATCCTTCGGGCACTTCAGCTGGAAACCCGGCTGACCAAGGATGAAATACTTAAGCTTTATTTAAATCTTGCCCCTTTTGGTTCCAATATTGAAGGCGTCCAGACCGCAAGTTTCGTCTGGCTGGGAAAACCGGCCCTGGAACTTTCCCATGCAGAGGCCGCCCTTTTGGCTGTACTGCCCCAGGCCCCAAGCTTTTACCGGCCGGACCGGCACCCCAAACGGGCGCAAAAAGCCCGGGACAAAGTCCTTTCCCGGCTGGAGAAATTTTCTGTCTGGACAAAAAAAACCGTGGCAGAAGCCAAAAGAGAGCCGGTAATTGCCCTTCGGTTCATTCCACCTGTTACAGCCCCTTTGGCAGCCAGGCGTCTTTATTTTACCCATGGTAAACAACCTAAAATCATCTCTACCCTGGATTATGATTTCCAAATCCATGTACAGAACATGATCCGGGATTATGCTTCTTCTTTGGGAGAAAAACAATCAGTCGCTGCCCTGGTGGTAAATCATAAAACCCTTGAGACAAAAGCCTATGCAGGCTCTGCTGATTTCACAAACCCGGCCCGTAAAGGTCATGTGGATATGGTAAAAGCCACCAGATCTCCGGGTTCTGCACTCAAACCCTTTTTATATGGTCTTGCTCTGGACGAAGGCCTGATTCACTCCCATTCCCTTTTGCAGGATACCCCGAGGTTTCAGCAAGAATATAACCCCGGCAATTTTTCCAAAGGATTTTTTGGGCCGGTCAGTGTGACTAAAGCCTTGCGGATGTCCTTGAATGTACCGGCTGTTCAAGTCCTTGAAGCCTATGGCCCCCAAAGATTTCATGACCGTCTGGTCAATGCCGGAGCGCGGCTGAAACTTTTAGGCAAACCCAACCTGAGTATGGTGCTGGGCGGAGTGGGAACTAACCTTGAATCACTGGTAACCCTGTATACTGCCCTGGCAAGGAATGGCATTGCAGGACGCCCCAAATTAATAAAAGGAGAACCTTTAAAAGAAAGATATTTAATGTCCCCTGGGGCATCCTGGATCATCAGCAATATCCTTTCCCAGCCCATGCCGGGATTTGAAGGGATAAATCAACTGGCCGGCCATATCCCAATGGCCTGGAAAACCGGAACCAGTTATGGATTCAGGGATGCATGGGCATTGGGCATCATGGGCGACTATGTGGCCGGGGTATGGGTGGGAAGACCGGATGGATCACCCTCCCCGGGCCAGTATGGCGCCCTGACTGCCATCCCTTTGCTCAGAAGCATATTTGAAAGTCTTCCTTTGTCTGATTTTAGAAAACGCCCTCCCCAAAGTGTTCAAAAGCAATGGATATGCTGGCCATTGGGAATGGCAAAGGAGAGAACATCAGGTGAATGCTTTACCCGCCATGAAGCCTGGATATTAGATAATAAAATTCCTTTAACACTTACAGGTAAACTGACATCAGACAATTCGCTTTTGCAGACGATTTGGATTGATCAAGTGGGCAACAGAGCCCGCCCCTCCTGTGGCGGTATTAAAAAGATCACCTTGGGACTATGGCCTGTGAGTGTTACACCATGGCTGCCAACTTTATGGCGCAATGATAAAATCATTCCGCCGCCATCAAAAGAGTGTCCTGATATAGCCCGGTATTTGGGCGGCAGCATCCATATTACCTCTGTGACAAACGACAGTATTTTAACCCGGACACCCGGTCAGACTGATACGCCTTCCATTGCACTTGCAACCCTTGGCAGTCAGGGAAAATCTGTCTGGTTTTTGAATGGGAAACAAGTGGCAGTGGTTCCCCAAGGGGACTCCGGTCTCATGGACATGCCCCTGCCCGGGTCTTACCAGCTGGCTGTAGCCGATGAGCATGGCAATACGGATATGGTTGATTTTAAAGTCATCTCTGCTGTTTCAGGGCAAGAGCATCCCAGCGAGAAATAACAACCGAGCCTATTAAAGCGATCCTCAAATATATATTCTGTTTGTGAATTAAGTTGACATAAAGCATTATTATAGGACGATGGTTTTGATTAGTGAAAATTCAACTCATTAAATGTATATTGCTTAATTTCCGATTGGCTCATTGATATCTTAATTATTTCATATAATTGAATTTGAAAATCTATCCTTTGATATCCATTTTTTCTCTTGATATTTGTTCGCCTTTACGTGATATTCACCCAAATTGTTTTGTTTTAAGGCATCTGGCAAATTTTAAATACGGTGATTATTAATGAGAGATTATGAAAAATACCTTGATGGAAAGTCTTTGAAGGATCTCACAGAGATTAATCAATCTATAGATCGTGAAAAGCATCCAGATAAATATGCCTGCTTGATTAAAGCAATACATAAAGAAGAAGACAGAGTAAAAACTAAACAAATATCAGAAGAAGAAGTTGCTCCTCTAATAGAATCAGAAGAAGAAGTTACTCCTCCAATTTCAATGACAAATCAAGTTAAAGCAGAACTTGAAAATATTGTGAATCCAAAGAAAAATATTGGTACAAATTTGTGGATATTGGTGTTGTCCATTTTTTTGTTTGCCAGCCTTGGATTTTTTG
>JAAEMC010000385.1 GCA_024225895.1 Desulfobacteraceae bacterium
ATTTTTGCCTTGGGTAAAATCAAACCGGTTTACATCAATCACTACCTGAATTCCGGATGGTATCAGCCCCCGGCGCTCATAGGTAAAAATGTCATTGGTATCCATGAGCAAGAAAAGATTTTCAGCCAAAACCCGGTAGAAATTGTCCCTTAAGGGTTCGGCCCACCGGTTGAATTCATTGAGCACCAACCGGTTGCCCGAGGTAAGGGTCACCACCTGGGGCCGGTCCAGGTATGCAGGAACAGCGATTGGGCCAATGAGAATGGAAATGGGTTTAGACTTCTTTAATTCCGTATTTGGCACCTGCTCCTGCTCCATGGGATGGAGAAGATAAAATGTGGACGGACTGCTTGTACCACCCACGCAGCCTGCTAAAAGAAATATCAGAAGCGAAAAACCAATCAATGCAAAATAGGGTCTGTACAGGTTTTTAGCGGATATCATTATTTGTCTCCCTTTCCCTGGAGCATGGCTTCAGGATGCCGTTCAAGATAATCTAAAAAAGAACTTAAAGATCTGGATGCCACTGATATTTCATCCAAAGTCCGGTTCAATTTGATCCGGGTATTAGAGTTTTTACCGATAAATCCGTCTGCACTGGCCAGGGTATCTTGTGCCTGGGTCAATGCTATATGGGCAGAATCTAAAGCCTGAATAACTTTTGGACCTATGGCCTGCACATGACCATTTGCACCTTCCATTAAAGAAGTGGCACTATCTGAAATATCTTTGATTGCGGTTCTGGTATCTGTTTCAACCCGTGCAATGCCGGCAGCAACATTATCAATCTCTTTATTCACCTTTTCCACAGTGATTAAAAGCTTTTCGGACAATTGATTCATCTGGCTATGGGTGTCGGAAAGCAGCCGGGGCAGCCTCTCTGATGCAACCGAGAAATTTTCAATGATTTTTTTTGTTTCCGGCGATGCCAGAAACCGGTCAAGTTTGTCGGTGATGGCCAGTAATTTTTCCGTGATTTCCGCAAGGGGAAGGCCCATCAGTTGTTTTCCAATCTGGTCCATGGTCGATGGAACGGTTGGGATTTCAGGGTACTCATTATATGTATTTATAAGTCTTACCGGGGTTTGTGGTAAAAATACCAATTCAATCATCATCTGTCCCGTAACAAGGCTTTCCGGCGCCATCCTGGCCCTAAGCCCCTGTTTAATCCAATCGTTAACCCCCACTTTTGAAGGTTTTCCCCGGTAGGTAATGGAGGCGTCATCCAATACCACAACCACGGGTGCGTTGATATTTTTTTTCTGGGTATCTACATCCAGGACAATGCTGTCCACAGATCCGACTTTGACTCCGTTCCATACCACCGGTGAGCCCACTTTGAGCCCTTTGACTGAATTTTCAAAGAACAATATAAACTTTTCTGTTTTTTTGAAAAAACTGCCGCTTCCAAAGAGAACCACCCCTGCAATCAGCATGATGATTGCGAGAACTACAAAACCGCCCACCACTGTTTTACTTACTGGTTTCGCCATAAAGATTCATCCTGAGTTAATTGTATTTTACTCTTTTCATATTTCTCCGCGCCTGAGAAAAGATTGAATATTGGGATCATTGTTTTCTTTTAATAATATGTTTGGATCTCCCTGTGCCAGCATGGTTCTGGATATGGGGTCCAGGAATACGCAATTGTTTCCAATGGCAAAAATACTGGCCAGCTCATGGGTAACCACGACAACGGTGGTTCCAAGGCTCTCCCTTAATTGGAGTATTAAATCGTCTAGCCGTTTGGCGCTGACCGGGTCCAGGCCTGCGGACGGTTCATCAAAGAAGAGCAGTTCCGGGTCAAGGGCCATGGCTCTGGCTAATCCCGCTCGTTTGCGCATCCCCCCGCTGATTTCCGATGGGTAGAAATCTTCAAATCCGGACAATCCCACCAGGGACAGTTTGAGTTCAACCTGCTCCAGGATTTTTGTACTGGAAAGTTGTGAGTGCTGCTCCAGGGGAAGGGCAATATTTTCAGCCAGGGTCATGGAACTCCATAAAGCACCGCTTTGATAGAGAATGCCAAAATTTCGCATTAGAATTTCCCTTTGGACCTCATTCATCTCCCAGAAATCATCTTCCCCGTACATCACCTTTCCCTTGGCAGGTTTTTTAAGGCCGATCATATGTTTTAACAGCGTGCTTTTGCCGCAGCCGCTGCCGCCCATGATAATAAAAATATCTCCCCGGTTGATGGTGAGGTTCAGATCCCGCATGACGACAAAATCTCCGTAGGCCATGGTAAGATCTTCGATTTTTATTATTGGTTCTTTATTCTCCATATCCACCATTTTAACTTTTCATATCCAGCAGGTATTTTAAATGCCTATGATATCGCATAGGATAGTAATTACAGAAGTGGCAATAATTATGGCTACAATTCCCGTTACCACGGCTGAAGTCGCTGCATCCCCAACGGCAGAGGCGCTTCTTTCACATTGAATGCCGCGCATACATCCGGAAAGGGAGATCAGAATGCCAAAAACCACGCCCATGAAAAGTCCGATAAAAAGATCATTCAGGCCAACCACCTCGATGGTCCGGGTTAAATACATGGGCAGGCTGATGTCAAATATCCCTACAGCCACCAGAGCCCCGCCCAAAACTCCCATCAAATCGGCATACAATACCAGAAACGGCATCATAAGCGTCAAAGCCAGCATCCGGGGAAGGACTAAAAATTCCATGGGGGAGATGGCAAGGGTTTTAAATGCATCAATTTCCTCGTTCACCTGCATGGTGCCAAGCTGGGATGCAAAGGCGGCACCGGTACGCCCGGCCATAATGATACCCGTCATAATGGCCCCCATTTGACGGACCATGGCAATGCCCACAAGATCGGCCACAAAGATCTGGGCACCAAAGAGTTTGAGCTGCATGATCCCCACAAATGCCAGAATCAGACCCACAAGAAAACTGATCAAAGAAACAATGGGAACAGCCCTTGCACCGGCATCCATTAAAAACTGCCAGAAATCCTGGCTTCTAAACCGGGGTTTGCGCACAAAGAGTTTGATAACGGCAAGAAAGGCCCCGCCAATAAATTCCATCAGCTCCCCGATGGAGTGGACAAACCGAATAGTGTCTGCTCCCACGGTTTCAAAAAAACCTGGTTCCGGCACTGATTTTTTTGCATCTTCTTTTTGGGGGACGGCAGTGGCAAGGGTAATCAATTGTTGGATGCCACTGGGAAGTTCATCCTTTTCCACCTGGATATTTTTTCTGGAAGCTATACGGATCAGCGATAGAAGAAAGGTTAAAATACTGCTGTCCCAGGCATCAAGGTTTTTGCAATTAAAGATAATCCGGCGGGTTCCGGGATGCTGTTCAAGAAACAAATTGACATCCCTGATGCTCAGATTGTCCCGGCCCAGTTGCCATTTTCCGCCCAAATGGATATCCAGGGTTTCATCAGGTCCTTGTTTCAAATGGTTTTCAGATTTTGGCATGGATTAAATTTCTGGCAATCAAGGGCTTATAATTTTTTAGTTTTGCTCAAAGCAAATGTTGTATCTGCATCCATAAAAATTTTAACAAATTATTTCTACTGCAATAAAAATATTTAATCGGATTGCTGCCATCCTTGCCCAACTGCTTACCATTTTTATAATAAATAATAAATAGCAGATGGGCGCAAACGGCATCTGTGGATAGCGCCTGATAAAATAGGGGGCTTTACGGTTTTTTGGTCCTGGAATTGTTTTTTGAAAATATTTTTAAGAAACCTTAGATAAGGATGCTCTTGTAGAAATCTATTAAACCAGATGGCAGGCGGCCAGATGATGGGGGGATATCTGCCGCAGCTCGGGTGAGACCTGTGAACAAATGTCCTTGGCATCCGGGCAGCGGGGGTGAAAAGCACATCCTGATGGCGGATTTCTGGGACTTGGGACATCCCCCTGGAGGATGGCGTGTGTCCTTTTTGCCCTGGGATCGGGAATTGGGATGGATGAAAGAAGAGCCTGGGTATAGGGGTGCTGCGGGTTTGTATAAATATCTTTATAGGGTGCGGTTTCAATAATTTTGCCAAGGTACATAACCACAATCCTGTCAGCGATATGTTCCACAACAGCCAGGTCATGGGCAATTACAATATAAGAAAGGTTGAACTCATCCTGCAGGTCCAGCAAAAGGTTGATGATCTGGGCCTGGATGGAGACATCCAGGGCAGAGACAGGCTCATCCCCGATTATAAGCCGGGGATTCAGGCAAAGTGCACGTGCAATACCTATTCTCTGCCGCTGTCCACCGGAAAATTCATGTGGATATCTTTTCCCATGATCCGGGCTGAGTCCCACCTTTTCCAGGATAAGGGCAATTCGGTCCTTTATCTCATTTTTGGGACAGATCCCATGTATTTTCATGGGAACCCCAATGATCTGGTTCAAGGACATGCGGGGATTTAAGGAGGAATACGGGTCCTGGAAAATGATCTGCATTTTTTTTCGGATATCCAATTGCTTGGCCCTGCTCATCGACGAAAGGTGAGTGATATCCTTTGACTCAAACCGGATAACCCCGTCTGTCGGCTGTATCAGATTCAATATAGCCATCCCTGCAGTGGTTTTGCCACACCCGCTTTCCCCCACAACACCTAGGGTTTCTCCTTTATTTAATGCAATGGAAAAGCCGTCCACGGCATAAACATACCCCTTGATCCGGGAAAAAATTCCCTTTTTCACAGGGAAATGAACTTTTAAATCCTTTACAGTCAACAATTCATCTGACATGGGAACCTCATTTTTTTGTTTGGTTTGCCAGAAGGCAGCGCACCATATGCCCGCTGCCTGCATCAATAATGGGAATATCCCTGGTACTGCACTCTTTCATGGCTTTTGGGCAGCGGGGATAAAAACTGCATCCATCCGGCAGTTTATACAGGCTTGGGACTGTTCCCTTTATTTCCTTGAGTCTTATCCGGCCTTGTTTTGACCTTATGCCAAGTCGAGGTGAAGACTGCAGAAGGCCGATGGTATAAGGATGTACAGGATGATCGAAAATTTCCATTACACTTGCTGATTCCATTATTTGACCCGCATACATTACAATGACCCTCTGGGCCATCTGGGCAATTACCCCAAGGTCATGGGTGATCATCAGTATGCTGGTCTGGTGCTCATCTTTTAATCGAAGCATTAAATCCATGACCTGGGCCTGGATGGTTACATCTAAAGCCGTGGTCGGCTCATCCGCAATCAGGATTGCCGGATTGCAGGCCATGGCCATGGCAATCATCACCCGCTGGCGCATGCCGCCTGAGATCTGGTGGGGGTATTCCAAGGCTCTTTTGGCAGGAGAGGGGATCTGCACTTTTTCAAGCATGTGTATCGCTTTTTCCATGCTCTCTTTGGTGCCCATGTTCTGATGGCGGATAAAAACTTCCGATATCTGCCTGCCGATTTTAAGCAAGGGGTTTAAGGAGGTCATGGGTTCCTGGAAAATCATGGAGATTTTATTGCCCCGGATCCCTTGCATCTTTTTTTCTTATAGTCTTGTTAAATCCTGATTTTTATAATGGATACTTCCGCTGACAACTCTGCCCGGCGGCGTTATCAGTCCCATAACCGAAAGGGCGGTAACACTTTTGCCTGAACCGGATTCCCCTACGATTCCTAAAGTTTCACCTTTGCCCACGGTAAATGAAATGTTATTTACGGCTTTGGCAATCCCGTCAAAGGAATGAAAGTGCGTCTTAAGCTTTTTAATTGTTAAGATGTCTTGTTTATTTTCAAACGGCCTAGAGGTTTTCATTATGAATCAGTCCTTTTTTTCATAAACAAACTCTCCGTTAACGACTGTGAACGCCACCGGCACATTATGCCATTGCAGGGGCGGGATTTTAAATAAATTTTCTTCAAATATAGTCATGTCCGCCCATTTACCGGGGGTAAGGCTTCCCAAAACATTCTCCCGTTTTGATGTGACAGCAGGTTGTTGTGTATATCCGGCAATGGCTTGTTCAAGGGAAAGCCGTTGGTTGGGAAACCATCCGTTACCGGGTTTTCCTGCTGGTGTTTGCCGGGTAACAGCGCCTTGAATACCCAAGAGCGGATTGGCAGGCTCCACCGGAGAATCAGATCCAAACTGCAAAGGAATACCTTTATCCATCAGCGTTTTCCAGGCATAGCCATTTTGACAGCGGTCAACCCCCCATAAATCCCGGGCCACATCCATATCAGTAGCAATAAAGCCGGGTTGTACCGAAGCAATGATTTCCAAATCCTTTATGCGTGCAAGATCGTTGTCCCTGAAAAGCTGAAGATGCTCTATACGGTCCCTTCTTTGGCCGGGGACTGCCTGCCGGGCCCGTGATATGGCCTCAAGGCTGTTGCTCACTGCCTTGTCTCCGATGGCATGTATGGCGACATTCCAGTTTAATTCATAGGCTTTACGGATTTTGTCTTCAAGCTCATGCAGTTTTAAAAATGGGATACCATAATTATTTTTAGAGTTATTATATGGTTCGTGAAGAAGGGCTGTGCAGGCTCCAAGCGATCCATCGGCAAAGAGCTTGACATGACCATGCCAGAGCTTGTCATTTCCTTTGCCCGGATAAATTTCTTCTTTTTGGGCAAGGGCTAATTCATCTGCCTGAATCATATGGTAGACCCTTGTTTTTAACACATTGTCATGATTCATTTTTTTTAAGGTTTTTAGCTCCTGGACCCCTTCAATGCTGTGAATGCCTGTGATACCAAACCTTAAGACTTCTTGCTGCGCGGCCCAGGCTGCCTTAAAACGTGCGGCTGAATCAAGGGGGGGGATATGATCCTCGATTAAATGAATGGATTCTCGTATAAGCCCGACCGGTTCGTTTGTATAAGGGTCTTTGTCAATCCGGCCGCCGGGTGGCTGAACTGAGTTTTTATCAATGCCGGCCTTTTCAAGGGCAAGGGAATTGGCAAGCACATTATGTCCACAGACCCGGACCATCATGGCAGGGTTTTCTGGGGTAATATCGTCCAGCCATTCTTTAACCGGTTCCGTATTATTCTGCCACATGTTCTGGTTCCAGCCCCTGCCGATAATCCATTGGCCGGGATTTAATGTTTTAACTGCGGTTTTTATTTTTTGGCGGCAGGCATCCCAGGAAGGCAGATCCCTTAAATCAACCATGTTCAACGATTGCCCCAGGCTGATAAAATGGATGTGGCTGTCTGTTAAGCCGGGGATAATGAGTTTGCCCGGCATTTCCATGACCCGGGTTTTTGAGGTGAGGGTCTTTTTAATCTGGTCGTTGGTGCCGACGGCTTCAATGCATCCGTTCAAGATTTTGATTGCCTGGGCACATGGCCGCACTGGGTCCTGGGTGTAGATATCGGCTGAGAGAATGGCAAAGTCCAATATGAGTTCCTTTCGTCCTATTTCGCTTTTCGTGTTAGATGGGGATCTAAAATATCCCTTAATCCGTCTCCAAACAGGTTCAGTCCGAGAACGGCAAAGAAAATGGCCATACCCGGGAAGATGGAAATCCAGGGAGTGGTAAACATCTGCTCTCTGGCGCTGGCAAGCATTCCGCCCCAGCTTGGGGTGGGCGGCTGGGTGCCTAATCCTAAAAAGGAAAGGGACGCTTCCATGAGAATGGCCCCGGCCATGCCCAGGGTGGCAACCACCAGTATGGGACCTAAAATGTTTGGTAAAATTTGGGTAAACATGATTCTTGTCCGGCTGTATCCTAAAGCATTGGCTGCCTTGACATAATCAAGGGATCTTGTGGAAAGGACCTGGGATCTTGTGATCCTGCAGGTAAAGGCCCAGTTGGTCAGGCCCAATGCCAAAAAGATATTCATCAGCCCGGGGCCCATGACAGCCATGACGGCAAGGGCAAAAATCATTGAAGGGATGGAGAGCATGATGTTGGTCAGCCCCATGACTATATCGTCCCACCATTTGCCGAAAAACCCGGCTGTCAACCCGAGTATGATCCCGATGATCGTATTCATGGCCTGGCTGACAAGACCGACACTCAATGAAATTCTAGACCCGTAAATAACCCTTGTAAGTATATCTCTTCCCTGTTCATCCGTGCCAAAAGGATAGGTGATGCTTGGCGGCAGCTCAGAGACCATTAAATCGGCATCATCCACCGGATGATAGGGGGAAAGGGCCGGCGCCCATACAGCCATGACAATAAATATAAATGTAATGGTGCCGCCGATGACCAGGTTGGGGTTCTGTTTAAGTTTTTTGAATTTTTGATTCATGACAATTCTATCCTGGGGTCGATGACACCGTAAAGCAGGTCAACGACCAGGTTGACCAGAAGAAAAATGCCGATTATTATTAATACACAGCCCTGGGTGACCGGTATGTCCCGCTGGAAAATGGAATCCACCAGAAGCGATCCAATGCCGGGCCATGAAAAGAGTTTTTCAACAATGACTGTCTGGCCGATTAAAGACCCGAACTGTAAGCCTGCCGTGGTTAAAATCAGTACCATGGTGTTCCTGAAAACATGGGTGAAATTGACGATCAGTACAGACAGGCCCTTGGATCTTGCGGTTCTGATATAGTCCTGGGTCAATACTTCCACAACCGCGGCCCGGGTAGTTCGGGCCAGCAGTGCCATATACCCGACCCCCAGCGTAAAGGCCGGTAAGATTAAATGCATTAGATGCCCGTCACCGTATCCCTGTGAAGGGAACCATCCCAATACAAGTGAGAATAAATACATTAATATGAGGCCGAGCCAGAATTGTGGGACCGATACCCCGGAAACCGCCCCCAGCATGGACAGGGTGTCTAAAAAGCTGCCTTGCTTCAATGCAGAAAGAAAGCCCAGGGGAATGCCGAGTCCAACAGCAATGACCATGGCAGCTGTGGACAAATAAAGGGTTGGGCCAATCCTTTGCGCAACGAGGCTGTTAACGCTCTCATTTCTTAAAAATGATCGCCCTAGATCCCCTTTTAGCAGGTTCTTCATGTAGGATGCATACCGGACATAGAGGGGTCGGTCCAGGCCAAGCTGCTTTTTAAGCATTTGTGCTGTCTTTTCATCCAGGTGGTGTTTGGAACCCCCGGCCATGAGCGTGGCATCCCCGGGAAGAACATTAAGCAATCCAAACATGATCAAGGAGATGAAAAACACGGTGGGGAAAAACTGTAAAATCCTGCGAAACGTATAAGCCGCCATTTGTGTTTTCCTTTTTTGAGATTCAAAAAGGGACTGACCGGCACAAAGAACTTGCCGGCCAGTCTGTATGCATCTTATTTCATGCCGGCCCGAGGGGAACTGTCATCCACCCATACCGATGTCAGATCCTGGTACATCAGTTCCTGGGCTACGGGTTGGAGGCCGTGGACCCAGGGTTTATATGCCATGACCGCTTTGTTGTAGTTGTAGA
>JAAEMC010000386.1 GCA_024225895.1 Desulfobacteraceae bacterium
TCACGTTGGAGATTTACCTCTGGTCGTTCCTACGCCATACAAGCGAGCGAGCCGGAGGGAATATGTCTATGCTCCGGAAGTGGACGGGTCAATTGAAAATAAATCAGATTTATATGCAACAACTAAAACCAATTTAAATCCGGAAAATATTGGAAAAGAAAAACTGGGAGTTCCCTTTGGAAACAAAAATTTTTTCGCAGAGATTACACAAATCCCCCTTGAAAAATTCAGAGAAGGACTTTTAGAAGATTTATTAAGAATGCTGGCAATTGGCCGATTAGACGCTTTTACCTTTGAACGTGCCTCAACTATGTCCACCATCAAAAAATTAAAAATCCCCAATATTCATTACAAACAGAGTCCTCCAGTCATTATCCCTGCAAGTCTTGCTGTAAGAAATGATCAAAAAGGAAATCAATTGAAAAAGAAATTAGACACTTTAATTCTGCAACTGGATCAGCAACAGATTTTCAAAAATTACTTCACTTTCATCAGTTTACCAGATAGTGGTATTGTTCCACTCGAATAATTTAGTTTTCTTCGAGGCTGATCAAGCACGTCACATTTAATTTAGATGCCTTGCTTAGGAATCGTACCTACATTTTTTTTATCATGACAACAACTTATCGCAACCGCTTAAAAATTCACTTAACACAAAAACCCTTTTCATAAATCATTTGCCAATACTCTTTAAGGACGGTCCATGGTTCATCTGTTACCGCAGTGGTTTGCCCTTTAAGATATTCTTCTTTTTTGACCGGATCAACAAGGATCTCGTACGCTTTTTTTACCTGAATGTATTTTTTTTTACCAGGTTTGCCGGTGTTATGATCTGGATGGTATTTAAAAGCCAGCTTTCGATAGGCTTTTTTTATTTCACCCATGGTTGCATTTGAATCAATACCCAAGATATCGAAGTAATTAGTTTGCTCCATTGTTTCTCCTTTTCTGATTACAATACAGCAACATGTGAATCAGATACTCGTCATGGCCTACCCATTCCCTGCCCGGTTCTGCGCTTAATGATTCGGCAAAATTCTTTTCCCATTCAAAATTGGTTCTCTGTAAATATTTTTGTGCATTGCCTGCATACTGAACAAGATCTAAAAGCCGGGTCCAGCCTTGCTTGAACATACTCACATAGCCCTTTTGTAAGAGCTGATCTATTGCATTGTCCAATCCATGACCTGAGGATTCAATCAGACCGATGTTAATAATGCCTAAAACGCAATGGGATGCCTGCCTTAAACAGGCTTCCTGAATCACGTTATAATATCTTTTGGCAAAAACAAAAGACATCTGTGCTCCCTGCTTTTTAAGCTGATTTAAAAAAGCTTGGTCCAAGCGCTTTTGCTCAAAACCGTATTCCAAAACCTGGAACAAAAACAAACGGGAATCTTTTTTGATAAGTTCGGTTGTCATCGTGGTCTCCTGTTAATAAACCGGCAAGAACATATTCATTTCAAGGGTTTTACATTCCGGGTCTGTATCAAATCCCTCAAAGGCCTCCAACCAAAGATCTGTAATGTAATTCAACAGGGATATCGGTGCTGAACCGGTAAACTCGGCAATTTGCTGCGCAACATAAGGGGCAGCCCACTGTATCATTTCATAAAGATGATCAGCCGTTCCCAATTCAACATCTGGATCCTCAATCATCAATGTCTGCTTTTTTTTGATTTGCCACCCAATAAAGGGAAGAAACAGATAAAGCAGACTCAAATTATCCTTGCTTATGTGTTTTAGTATTGCCCCTTGCTTATCCCGGCTTTTTCCATTGATAAGTATGGAGGTCATCAGATCAAGGGCATCATTTTGAATTTTATAAAAATTCCCTGATTGATTTGAATCATAGATATTTTTCCAAAACAGAGGATCAATTTTCAATACATTTACAATCATCGTTGGTGTCAATATCCAGGAGATAATAGAAGGACAGGAAAAATCATATTGCCTTAGCATGGCCGCAATCTTCACTGGTGGAAGGTGAGCAAGAATATCTTTGACAAATTCATCGCCTCTCTTGTGGGCAATAGCATCGATGGTTTTTTCAGCCAGGGCAACGGGCATATCTGCGACTTGCTCTACGTCCTTTAAAAGGCGATCCCCTGCAACGGCATTATATTCATTCCCCATTTTTTTCTCCCAATATCAATGGAACGTTTGGAAAAGTAACTCTTTATAGACAAGCCTAAAATTATTTTGCGGCATGGGAGATATATATGTCATTTTTTATTAAGAAAATCAATCAATTTCTTTAATAAAATTAGATAGTTATGCTATTGACAAAGGGTCCTGTTATTGATATGATTATTACCATAGTCAAGATATATCCTTTAGCATACCCCTTCTTTGTTACGATTTTTCCTCCAGACTTATTTTTGGCAATAATCAAAATTGTTTAAACAGATATAGGGTGCTGGATGGTGGATCACTCCCCAGAGCAGAGAACCCCAGGATGCAATTCAAAAGAGGAATGTTATGCCTTAAAGGCGTGAAGCAGTTCCAGACGGTTTATGGCTTCAAGCTGTCCCATCAGCACAATCTGGTCTCCGGGTTTCAGAGTGGTATCCATTTTCGGACGGATCTTCATAGGTGTATCCATACGCCGCAGCCCGATGATAATACTCTCTGATATATCCAGTATTCCGGTCTCCTTTATTGTTTTTCCCTCCAGAAAGGAATTTTTTACCACCTCAAGCTCCACAAGGGTGAGGCGTATCTCCTCTGCCCTTGCAAGCCCATCCATGAAGTGGGTGATTGACGGTCTGAGCATAACAGAGGCGATACGGCTGCCTCCGATCTTGAAAGGTGAAACAACAAAATCCGCACCAGCACGTTTCATTTTTCTTTCAGACTCATACTCAATGGCCCGGGTTACTATCCTTACACCGGGATTAAGCCCCCTGGCCGTCAGCACGACATAAACATTTTTCTCGTCACGGGAAAGCACACTTACAAGCCCCTTTGCACGATCAATTCTGCAGTTTGTCAGGGCTTCCTCCCTTGTGGCATCCCCTGTTATCCAGAGGATATCATCAGTATTATTCTTTTCAAATATCTCAGGGTCTTTATCAAGAACCACAAAGGGGACACCAGACTGTAAAAACTCATAACATACCTGTCTTCCCATTCTTCCGAATCCGCAGATAATAAAATGATCTTTTAACATTTTAATTCTCTTTTCCATTTTTCTTCCCCTCAGCAACTTATTTATTCGTCCTTCCACCATTATGGTAACAAACTGTGAAAAAAAATAGGCCAGCACGGTGATGGACAATAATATGACTACTATGGTCATAATTCTTCCACCATGGGTGATTGGATGAATCTCGGAAAACCCCACAGTAGAAATGGTGATAACGGTCTGGTAAAGGGCATCCATAAAGCTCCA
>JAAEMC010000387.1 GCA_024225895.1 Desulfobacteraceae bacterium
CCATCACTTCAATATCCATGGCAACTGCCCTGGATAATCGATAGACCCGTGTGGAATCTAAAATGGCTATGGTAAAAATCAAAACCAGGATGGATGATCCCAGCACGGATAAAATCATCAAAGCAAAAATAAGTGTTGGGAATGCCATGATGATATCAATGGCCCGGCTTAATACTTGATCAGTCCAGCCGCCTTTAACAGCGGAAATAAACCCTAATAATGATCCTAATGAAAATGAAAGAATGGTAGTGATAAATGCGAGTGCTATGGTATTTCTTGCACCAAAGACCATTCGGGTAAAAAGATCCCGGCCAATATGGTCAGTGCCAAAGTAAAATTGGGCAGAAAAAACTTCCCACACATCCCCGACCACACTGGTTTCACCATAAGGTGCGATAATGGGGGCACAAATCGCAACCAGAATATTCAGCATAACGATACCCAGACCAATTCGGGCAGAGAGAGGGGATTGTCGTAGTAATTTTATCACAAGCCCTCCACCTTAAAAGTTAGATTTTCTTAGTTTTGGGTTAGAAAGCATGGACAGTATATCCGCTGTGAGATTCAAGAAAATATAAGTTATTGAAAAGATCAATCCCGAAGCCTGGACCACAGGAAGATCCCTTTTGGCAACTGAATCAACCAAAAGCTGCCCCAGTCCCGGATATACAAACACAACTTCAACAATGACAACACCCACAATAAGATATGCCATGTTGACGGCAACCACATTGATCACCGGAGACAAAGAATTGGGAAATGCATGATGCATTATGATTCTCAATCGCTTTATCCCTTTTAATTGGGCCATTTCGATGTAGGCACTGGCCAGCACATTGATAATAGCTGCTCTTGTTTGCCGCATCATGTGTGCTGTCACCACACA
>JAAEMC010000388.1 GCA_024225895.1 Desulfobacteraceae bacterium
AGAACTCCTGAAAAACCCTACCCTCACCCTTCTGTACGGTTATTCAATTACAGCCTGTCTGCTGTTTTCAACCTGTGAACCGGACGGAATGGGAATGGGAATTTTAGGCTTCAATCCCGAAGTGGCTTACAATATGTTGACCGATGCCGGTTTTACCCGTTTTAGGCAGCATGATGAACAAGACCCCAGAAGTATCTATTACGAAGTGCGTGTTTGATCCAAAACAGTTTTTATGGCACACCCGGAGGCATCAGCAGTTTTCACAGTTTGCAATGGTGGAAACATATGAAATAAGAACACATTTGCGGCAAGGGAATTGGATCTCATTATAACCTGAAAACCGCCCTTTTATGGCACCGATGGGTGATGTGCCAAATCTGTCCAGGAATATAATGTCTCTTTGCACGGGCCAGACATTCATTATATCATGCTTTTTGGCCCTCAAAACATCAAAATAGAGCCTTTTTTGACCCTGTCTCGTTATGTTTTTCTTGTTATTTCATTCAGTTATCTTGGTCAGACCCCAATGGCCACAATGGCCCCAATGGCCAATGGGTCCAATGGGCACCCAATGGAAAATATGGGACCCAATGGGCATTACATTACAGCCGGAAAAATCAGCTAAAATCTGGTTCTCATCTTCTTTTCCCAGAATTCTTTTTCCTTCTCTCTCCAACCGGCTCCATGGAATCGGTCGTCATAAAACCTTCCGAGCCTGTCAAACAATTTCTCCCAGGTGCTTTTTTTCTCATTTAAGGAGGTTAATACATCTGTCGAAAAAACTTCAATATCAATCATTTTGTCCTTGGGGACAAAGAATGCCGCCCCGCTTTCAGCCGATTTTTTAAGGCTTTCCTTGGATAGGGAATTGGCCGTGAGCATGATTGCTGGAATTTTCTTGTCCTTTGTAATTTTAAGCAGATCAAATCCTTTAACGCCCATGATATCCAGTATAGCAAGATCATAGGATCGACCCTCCAAAAGCTGTTTGCCTTCCTTAAAAGAAGATGCCGTATCTATCTTGCACATATCCAGAAGTTCAACTAAAGACTCCAGCACATCCGACTCATCATCCACGATGAGAATCTGTTTACCCGATAAAATGTTTTCAGAGTTCATTTTTGTTCTTCCTTTTTTGATTGCAATACGTGTATTGAGTCTCAATCATGCCGGTTTTGAATTAAGTCAGTTCCTTATCTTAATCGTTAGCAATATGGGCAACCTGAACGGTTTTGATAATAGTTGTCATGGTCACGGTAAAACAGCACCTTTCAACTGGGATGCGATATATTGTTTTTCATCACTGATGGCAAAAACAATTTGAAGATAGGGCCTGTCAACACTCCTATGTATCAGCGGACAGTGTTCAAGGCCTTTAGGGATAAAGATGACACAGGTTTTCGTCAGAATGTGTTTTTCATCGCCCAGCTGAATTTCAACCACTGCACCAAGTCTGGAAGGGTTCTTTGGATCTGATCCCACAAAACAGGAAACCGTATCAAAATCATGGGAATGTGTCTGTTCAACTGGATCCGGGTCAGGAATTGTAAAGTGCCATCCGATGTCCACAAGTGACGGACACCCTTTAGCAAGTCCGGTGTTTATAAAAAACTCCTTGGGAAATGTAACACCCTTTACCCCCTCATTTGTTGAACCGCCAGGTCCGACAATCAAAGGCGTACTAATGATATACTTGCCATATTTGCTATCAGCCAAATTTTTAAAGCTCCTTGTTCTGATGAATGATCGGCAGGTGCTCCAGGTGCCAGCCGATCACTCATTTTATACCTGAACGATCATTTTATTTTAGATTTTAATACTGCCAAGAACTTCGAGCAGCAGATCAGATGCTTTATCCAAATATTTTTTAGGTATTGTAAGCGGCGGCATAAACCTGAGAACATTTCCATTCCGGCCGCATGGTACAAGAATAACACCCTTGGCCATCATCCCCATGATGACTTGTCCCATGAGATCTGCATCAAATGGTTCCTTTGTCTTCCTGTCCTTTACCAATTCAATTCCGATCATGAATCCACGGCCGCGGACATCGCCGATACACTCAATATTTTTTGCACCTTTTTTAAGTCTTTTTATGGTCTGCTCACCTAATTTGGCGACCCTGTCTACCAACGCAAAATTATTTTCGGTGATTATATCGATATTTGTCATGCATACCGCAGCAGATACGCCATTTGCAGCAAAAGTGTTCGGCTGGGAATTATCAGCAATTTTCTGTGCAAGATCTTTTCTCATGGCAAGGCCCGCCATGGGGACATCTCCTCCCATTCCCTTTCCAAAGGTCAGCATGTCCGGCTCGACATCACTGTATTCAATAGCCCACATCTTGCCGGATCGGCCCGCACCGGACTGAACTTCATCAACAATAAAAAGTGCACCATGTTTTTCGCAGGATGCTTTCAACCGCTGAAAAAATTCCGGGTTGGGGGCAAGATAGCCGCCTTCACCCTGCTGTGCTTCGATGATCACAGCACCCACATCATCGGCGGCTGTATAGGGTGTATTCAACAGATAGTCAACATAGTCGGCGCACATGTCTTCGCATTTTTTTTGCGTTTTTGTCCCAAAACAGCACCGGTAGGAATAGGGATAGGGTGCATGGATTACCCCGGGAATGAAAGGACCATAATCTTTTCTGTATTGGTCACCCGTGGTCAAGGAGCCACAACCGCAGTGAACCCCGTGATAAGCACCGTGAAATGCAATAATCTGGGATCTTCCGGTGATTTTTCTAACAAATTTAATCGCAGATTCAAGAGCGCTGGAACCCGATTGCGTGAAAAAAGTGATACAATTGTCCTTCAAACCTTTTGGCATAATACCGGATACTTTTTTGGCAAGTTCCAGGCGCATTGAACTGCTGCAGTCACTGGCGTGCATGAGTTTATTGGACTGCTTCTGAATGGCCTCAACCACTCTTGGGTGACGCCTTCCAACAGAATTTACCGCAACTCCGGCAGTGATATCAATATAAAGGTTGCCATCCGGATCTTTTACCGTCGAACCCAAACCATTATCAAATACAAAAGGGAACCTGCCGGCACCTCGTGCCATGGATTCAAACTCGGGTGCCTCCTGAAGCTGTTTTAAACTTTCAGGCCCCGGAACCGATTTCGTAATTATTTGGGGCGCATCCGGAAAGGACAGTTTTGCAAATTCAGATTCTTCGATCATCAGTATATCTCCTATTAAAAATCAATATTTACGGGGTATTCCCCTTTACTATTTCTAACCCGGATATTCGGGCTAACTGTTATATCTACATCATCTTATCAGGTAGCCATAAGGCCAACTGTGGAAAAATCATTACAAGTATCAGGACGATCAGCTGCATGATCACAAAAGGGGGAATCGATTGCCAAATATTTCGTGTTGAAATTTCAGCCGGGGCGACACCTTTCATCATTATCAATGCCCACCCAAAAGGAGGTGTTAAGTAGGCTACCTGCATATTGAGAATGAATATAATTGAAAACCATATCGGGTCAAAACCCAAAACAATTGCTATGGGAACAAAAATCGGTGCACACACTGTGACAACCGCGTAATCATCCATAAACATTCCCAGGACCAGAAGAATCAACTGCATGACAGCCAAAATAACCCACCGGTTGATCGCAAGACCGTCGACAATTTCTGTAACAAGTGATTGTGCCCCCTGGCTGGTATAGAAAACACTGAACAGGGTAGCGCCAATAAGAATCCAGAAAACCATGCCGCTGATTGACATGGTTTGCCGGCACGAATCCCACATCACCTTCCATGACATTTTTCTAAGAAATATGCAGATCAAAAAAGCGCCTGTCGCACCAACACCGGCAGCTTCCGTTGGTGTGGCAATTCCTAAAAAAATTGAACCCAGCACAAGGACAATCAGCAACGCAGGGAGCAGAATATCCTTTAAAGAGGTAATCCTCAGATTCCAGGTGACTTTTTCCTTTAAAGGTGGGGCATAATCTGGTTGGATACGACATCTGACAATAATATATACGATATAGGCAAATGCAGTCAGAAGTCCCGGAACAACACCTGCCAGAAACAACTTTCCAATTGAAATCCGTGCGATATAGGCAAAAATGATCATAATGATGCTGGGCGGAATTATCTCTCCTAAAACACCACCGGCCATAACTGAACCAAGAGCCAGAGATTTATCATAGGATTGTTTGAGCATGGCCGGAACAGCAATGAGCCCCATGGTCAAAATCCCTGGACCGAAACCACCGCACATGGCAAGCGCCACGCACACACCGACAGAAACAACAGCCAGGCCGCCCCGGATACCGGACAGCCAATATCCGAGTGCCTTGAACATCCGGTCGGATATACCCGAATGAAGCAGGAAATTTCCCATCAGTAAAAACAGAGGAATAGTAATAAGATTGGGATCTGTTATCTGTTTATATGTTGTTGTCGCAACAATGAATAATGTGGTTGAACCTTCCAGAAGAAATGTCATTATCACCGTAATTCCACCAAGCGCAAAAGCCACAGGAACGCCAAGGACAAGAAGGACCATGAGTCCCCCGAACAACAATAGGGTAATCAATTCAATACTCATAAAAAACAAGTTCCTTGTCTATCAGTAAATGATGGTGACTAATCTTTATTCTTTGAGAGAATATGGATACCTTCCAGTAAAAACAAAACTGCTGCCAAGGGAATTAATATCTTCAACGGATATAAAGGAATTCTGAATGCCCCGTGGGCAGTCTCTCCTGATGCCAGTGAATTTTGCCCCATCCAGGCTCCCTGCCATATCAATACGCCCATAAAGCTGATAAAAGACAGGATGCTTAATAGACCGGCTGCTTGTTTTATTTTTCCGGGTAATAGATTATATATGACTTCTATTCTGATGTGAGCATTTTTTGACATGGCATAAATCCCTGCAAAAAGGATATAAACACCAAAAATCTGCCTGCTCAGCGGCCAGACCCAGATCGTAGGACTGTTAAATACATATCTTAACACGACTTCAATGGTAGTAAAGAACATGATTATTATAATTAATATACTGAGCCCGTCACCGATTTTACCGCTCATCGTGTCGATTAAATTGAAAAAAGACTTTATACCTTTTAGCATCGGCTGTTCCCTTATTTAAAGTTTGAAACCAGGTAGTATTGAGTCTGCCTGGTTCCAAACTTTTTAACGCTTTTACTTAATGCCTCTCCACTCTTTTATCATCTTAATCGCTTTGGCAGATGCTTCGTCTCGTTTTGAGACTTCATCCCAGATTTTATAGGCTATTTCTTTATGTTTTTTTATGGCTTCAGGTGATACCTGACTCTGCTTAAGGGTTCCATCTGAAACCATTTTCTTTGCATTATTGAATTCTTCGCCATATCCTTTAACGGTAGCTGACCAGTAATTTTTTGCTGCTTTTTCAACAGCCTTCTGCAAATCAGGAGGCAGCTTTTTCCAAGATTTGTCATTGATCAGCATGTGACCGATAACATGATCGTTATCTCCAGCCTTGACCCAATACGGTGCTACTTCATGCCATTTGAGTCCTGAGATGGCGCTGATATCCCACTGGCTTGCGTCCAGTGTTCCCAATTTTAAAGCCATATATGCTTCGCCGCCTGAAACATAAGTTCCTCTGGCACCGATCATGTTGTGGAACTGTGTATAGATACCCTCATCCCTAATTTTTATACCTTTCCAGTCATCGTATGTGTTTAATGGTTTTGTTGAAAGGACAAACGGACCGCCATAGGTGTGCATATCAAGCCAATGAAGACCATGTTTGCCATATTCCTGTCTCAAAAGGTCAACAAATCCTTTTTCATAGTAAAAATTTCTGATGACTTCTGCTTTTGCATCAAATGTATCTTCTTCCCCAATGGTATAGGCAAAAGGAATCCCAAATTCAATTTCGCCCACAGGAACAATGCCGCCCCAGAAAGCCCCCATGCAATGGAGGATGTCAATTACACCTCTTTGTGTGGATTCAAATAATTGTTCCAGAGGGACGATTTCGGCATCAGCAAAAACTGAAATAACAAGTTTGCCATCGCTAAATTTTTTAACATCTGCTGCAAATCCTTTTAACAGTTCAAAAGAAAGATCCCCATGAGGATAACCCGATTGAAGTTTCCATCTGTATTTTTTTTCAGCAGCATTTGAAGAACCAATGGTAAAAACAGCACAAAATAAGAATACGGTAAAGATGATTGTAAGTTTTCTGAAAAGTGTTAGTTTTGACATTCTCTTCTCCTCAATTTGGCTATTGAATTAAAATTAATTCTACACCAATATTTATTTTATCACTTCAAAATTTGTTGTGTTATCCTCCGGAAATTGTTGAATAAAAGCTGATGCTCATTTTATTTGTAAGACGGGCATCCAGCGGGATGGATTTTTCCCCATCACTGATAAAGCCAACATGATTCACCGGTATTTTTAAATCTTTTAAAAGATCTGCCGGTCTCACACCATCCGGTTTATCAACACGGATGCCCTTTTTATGATCATACGCCGGCACCTTTAAGCCTAAGATGCCAAACAGCCGGATTGTCAGTTTGATGGTCATTTACATTTACGATCCAATGGTCCAGTTCAGGCTGTATTTAGCCATGCCTGCGGTTTCAAGCACATCAGCAATAATATCAATTGATTTATCTACCAGGGTTTTGGATATCACCAATGGCGGAATCATACGCAGGATGTTGTCATAACGGCCGCACGGTAGAACATAGACACCGTTGTCTCTCAGCAACCAGACGATCCGGACCACTTCAGCCATGGAAAGGGGCTGTTTGGTCTCTTTATTGGCGACCAGTTCAATGGCAATCCCCCAACCCATTCCCCTGATATCCCCGATAACATCCCTTTCTTTGGCCAAATCCTTAAGTCTGCCCATAGCATATGAGCCCATCTCCTGTGCTCTGTCAAGCAGGCCATTCTGCATTAGCTCAATATTTTTACAAGCAACGGCACAAGACATGGAATTCCCCGCTGCCGTGAGAACATGACTGAAGGGTTCTAAATCCTTAACCAGGTCCGAACGGCAAAGCACGGCACTGAATGCAACATCACCACCTAATGCTTTTCCCATGGTGATGATGTCAGGCTCTACACCAAAATTTTCCACGGCAAACATGGTTCCGGTACGTCCCATTCCCATCTGAACCTCATCATCAATGACAAGAATGCCAAGACGCTTACATAAATTATAAATATACTCCATCCATCCCGGCGGTGGTGGCACATATCCTCCTTCACCCTGCATGGGTTCAAGGATGAGGGCTGCCACATTTCCTACATCAATTCCACCGTAGGGATCGGTCAACTGGAATTCGACATACTTGGCACATTTCAGATCACACTTTGGTTGTGTCAGGCCGTAGGGGCAGCGATAGCAGTATGGGTAGGGCCCTAATCGTTCGACAAACGGCATAAACGGCCGGTACAGGCTGCGAAAAGTGGGAGAAGTGGTTAATGTAAGCGTTGTACCGATGGAGCCATGATACGCTCCCTGAAAACCAAGTATGATTGATTTCCCGGTGGATGCCCGGGCAAATTTTATGGCAATCTCATTGGCAGAGCTCCCGCTGAGCCCATATGCCATTTTTACATTGTTTTTAAGATTTCCAGGTGCAGCATCTGCAAGCATCGCACCCAGTTTCTGCCGGTTTTTGCATGTGCCGTCGGGAGTGTGCATTAACCGTCCGCATTCCTCTTTGATCACATTAACAACCTCAGGATGAGAATGCCCGACATTATTCACCGCCACTCCGGCTGACAGATCAATATAAACATTTCCGTCCGGATCTTTAAACGTGGCGCCGGATGCTTCTTCCCACGCTATTGGAATTCCGATGGGAGCAATTCGTGTGGGTGTTTCATTGCCCAGTTCTTTTTCTAAAAGATCTCTTGTTTTAGGACCGGGTATGGTGCTTGTTACTATTTTAGGTGCATCCGGATAGGACAGTTTTTCATAAGTTTCTTCAGAAGCCATTTTAATCTTCTCCTTTCTACAAAATCAATTTAGAACGCGTTTACTTTATCAAGATCATCATCTGAGACATCAAAGACATTCCCTGACGGCAGCAATGGTTCTTCCTTAAAAAATTGCGGGAGGCGATCATCTTCTTTTGTAAAACCGGCTTTGTTATTAAATTCTCTTTCAGCTTTTAATGCAGCAATGCCTAAGTTCTTTATATAGTCTTTATCAGGGGTTTCCCCAAATAAAGCTGCAACACTCTGAACGATATGCCCCTGAAGATCTGCAAAATCAAGAGCGGGTAAAGAAGC
>JAAEMC010000389.1 GCA_024225895.1 Desulfobacteraceae bacterium
AATACCGCCCAGGGTTAACCCATTAATCAATTGTTGAATAAAATAATCCATTATTTCTTATCTAACCTTTGCTTTTGCATAAAAAGCTGTATCGCTATCTAAGGGCAGCAATACAGCTTTTCATTATGTCATTCTATTTAATGACGCCTTGTTCTGGAGTCCAGTAAGGTACATATTCGCCGTTTTTAACAATAAACGCGATATAAGAAGAACCGGAATCGCCTTTTTTATTGAATTTGATGCGTTTTGATGCACCATCAAATTCCATTTTCATAATCTCGGCCTTCACCTTTTTGGAGTCTGTAGAAGCGGCTGTTTTAATGGCTCTCAGCAATACCAGTGCGGCATCATAAGCATAGGTACCATATGCACCGATTTCCCCGTATTTCGCTGTAAATTTCTTTTCATACTCTTTGTAGCTGGCAGTGGTTCTGTCTGTATGACCATAGGTGACATAAATACCTTCTGCTGAATCCTTGGCCACTTTCATGAAATTAGGATGGAACATGGCATCCTGGGATACGATGGTGGACTTCAGACCCATTCTTTTGGCCTGAATCGCCATAAGGCTTCCGGAAGAATGATTCTGAAGGCTCATGTAGAAAACATCTGCATTTTCCCTTTTTAACATGGTCAAGATGGCAGAGAAGTCTTTATCTCCCTGATTGACGTGATCACGGCCAACAACATCAATGCCCATAGCTTTACAGGATTTGATGACGCCATCGGCAAGACCCTGGGAATAAGTAGTTTTGTCATCCACGACAAAAATAGTTTTTGTGCCAAGGGCTTCTTTCATAAATTTCACTGCTGCAGGAGCCTGATCGTCATCTCTGCCGCACATACGGAACATGTAGGCCAGACCGCGGTCTGTAACATCCTGATGGGTGGAAGCAGGGGTGATCATAATGATATCTTCTTCATCCAGAGTAGCAGAGGCCGGAATGGTTGAAGAGGAACAATAGGCGCCGATAACACCTGCAACTTCAAGGTTGATCAGTTTGTTGGCAGCAGCGACCGCCTGTTTCGGGTCGCAGGCTGTATCCTGGGCAAAGAGTTCAATCTTATCATAACCCGGGATGCCGCCTTGTTCTTCGAAGATTTCAATGGCAGTCAGCACACCGTTTTTAATGTCATTGCCGTCTGCAGCATAAGGGCCAGTCAACGGGCTCATGGAACCGATTTTCAATGTTTTTGCAGAGACTGCGGTAAACAGGAATGGAACCAAGATAAGTCCCATCACAATAATTGAAACAATTCTTTTTCTCATCTTCTCCTCCTTAAAGTTATTGGTTAGCAGGCTGACCAAGATAAGCTTCAATTACCTTTGGGTTATTCTGAATTTCTTGCGAATCACCTTCAGCAATTTTTACACCATGATCAACACATACAATATGATCACACACGCCCATCACAACTTTCATATCATGCTCGACCAGCAGCACATCTATACCCAGTTCTGATATACGTGAAATGTCCTTCATCAACGCAGTAGATTCCGACGGGTTCATTCCTGCAGCCGGTTCATCCAGCAGCATCACTTTGGGATCCGAAGCAATAGCTCGTGCGATTTCAAGCCGCCTTTGCAATCCATATGGCAGATTGGAGGCCACGGTATCCGCATATTCTCCAACGCCCATGAACTCCAGGGCAGCCAAAGCCTTCGTTCGAATGTCCGCCTCTTCCTGTTTCTGGGAACTTGTTCGCAGCAATGACCCTACAATCCCTTTTGAAGATCTGCAGTGCCGGGCAACCATGGCATTTTCAATCGCCGTCATAGCTGAAAAAAGACGAATATTCTGGAAAGTCCTTGAGATTCCCTTCTCAAAAATTTGATAAGGTCTTTTTCCCAAAATACTTTCGCCGTCAAAGATCACATCCCCTTCAGATGCTTTATACACCCCTGTCAGTACATTAAAAACCGTTGTTTTCCCTGCACCGTTGGGACCAATCAATCCCACGACTCTCCCATCACCGATGGTAAAACTCAAATCGGATAATGCCAGGAGACCACCAAATCGTACACTAACATTTTTTAATTCTAAATGTGCCATACCAAATGATTCATCCGTTAAAATTCAAATCTCTGAGAACAGCTTAAAAACCGCTTCTATAGCCTCTTTGTAGTTTTGCATAGCTTAATAATTTTCAGATGTCAACACAAAAAAAGTCCCTTTTTTCACCCCAATTTCCATAAAGCCGGACCAGGCAAAGCGATACAAATTTTATAATGGTCTAACCATATCAAAGCTAATTTTTGATATGTGTAGGCTAACGCCCTTACAAAACCTTTACATTTATATTGACATTCAAACCAAAGCCTGCCACACTGAAATATAACCAAGAACAACGCCCTGATGTTACAGGAAAAATATGATGAGAGCGTGTGTGGGACCCGGTTTCTGCAACACTCAGGAAAAACTAAAGGATAATACACCATGCGGCCCAAACTTACAAACAATCAAGAGAAAATCTTTGCCTATTTAAAAGCACAGATCCAAAAATCCGGTGCCGCGCCGAGCCTTCGCACAGCTGCCTGTGATATGGGCATCAGCCATGCCGCCGTTGCTCAGACTTTAAAAGCACTTGAGGACAAAGCATATATCAAACGCCATGGCAAATACAGCCGGACGATCCATATCTTAGAACCTTCGGGCGAACTTCATGCAAGCCAGCGTCAAAAACAGATCCCTATAATCGGCCGCATCACGGCCGGCCTACCCATGTATGCCCAGCAGGAATTTGAGGAAAGCATCCTGGTGGATGCTGCCATATATCCGGGCCAGAACCTATTTGCCCTGAGGGTACAGGGCCATTCCATGAAGAATGCGGGCATCCTGGATCAGGATATCGCCGTCTGCCAGCCCAGGCAATATGCTTTGAATGCCGAAATCGTCGTGGCGCTTATCAATAATGAGGAAGCCACGGTTAAACGCTTTTATCTTAGGCAGGATCATATTGAACTTGTACCGGCCAACCCGGATTTCAAAAGCCAAAAGTACGATTTTGATCAAATAATGATCCAGGGAAAGGTCATCGGCATCATCAGGGGGCCTGAAGGATTGGGAGTTGCATGATGACAAAAAAGCAGGATACAGCATGTGAACTTCTTGTCGGAACCAGCGGGTATTCCTATGGAGAATGGATAGATGCCGGCTTTTACCCTGAAGGCACCCATTCGTCTTCCATGCTCCCCTATTATGCCAAAACCTTCAATGTAACCGAGCTCAATTACACCTGGTACCAGATGCCCAAGGCCCCGGCCATTGAAAGGATGTGCAAAAAGGTTCCAAAAAACTTTAAATTTGCCGCAAAACTGACAAGAACCATGACCCACGAAATCAAACCGGATGCATGGCAAAAGGAGGCCTTGCTCTACCGCCAGGGGATTGCACCCCTGATTGCTGCTGACAAGCTGCTTTGCGTATTGATACAGCTTCCGCCCTATTTCACCCGGTCATTAAAGTGGCGCAACTACCTTGGCGCACTACTGGACGAGTTGGCAGGACTTCCCCTGGCTGTGGAGTTCCGGCATGATTCCTGGGCTAATGACAAGGTCTTTGGCGAACTTTCAAAACGCAAAATTACCCTGGTCTCCGTGGATGAACCCGATCTTCCCACCCTTTTCCCGACTTTGGATGTGGTCACCAATCCAGAGCTTTTTTACATCCGTTTCCATGGCAGGAACCGCCATGGGTGGCGCTCCGGTAATATGCAAAAACAATTTGACTATGATTATGCCGACTGGGAACTCAAAGAGTGGGCCGATACCATTTCAACATCCATGACACGCCATGCGGAAAAAGGGGGGATCTTTTTTAACAATCATGTAAAAGGTCAGGCCCCAAAAAATGCTCTGCGGCTCATCGCCCTGCTACTCAAATCCGGTCATCTCTAATCTTGGATAAAAACATGACCCAGGTCAATGAACATATGAAAAACGCAGCACCGCCCATGGAAAGGGCCATCATTCACCTGAATGTGGCTGATTTCGCCGTGGCTGTAGAACAAAACAGGCAACCCTGGCTCAAAGACCAGCCTTTGGTGATCGCACCGGAGGGCGCGCCCAGGGCAGTGATCTATGATATGAGCGAAGAAGCCTATAAAGAAGGCATCAGAAAAGGGATGCCCCTGGCAAAGGCAAAACGCTTGAACCGCCATATCAAAATCATCCCCCCGAGCTTCAACCGGTACGAACTGGCCATGAAGGATATGCTCCAGAGAGCCCTTTTCTATTCACCTTTAATCGAATCAGGCTCCTGCGACGGTCATCTTTTTTTAGATGTAACCAATTCAGGAAGACTTTTCGGGCCGCCCATGGACATTGCCTGGCGCTTGAACAAAGAAATGAAAAAAGATTTTTACCTGGATCCCATATGGTCTGTTGCCACCAACAAACTTGTTGCAAAGGTGGCAACAAGAATCGTCAAACCCATTGGAGAATATATCGTGGGCGCCGGAGATGAAAAAGCCTTTTTATCTCCGCTGCCCTTAAATCTTCTGCCAGGGCTTATCCCAAAAGATCTGGTCCTTTTCAAAGAATTTAATTTTGTCTTTGTTTCCCAGGCAAGACAGTTGACCATTGACCAGCTTAGAATTGTCTTTCACCAC
>JAAEMC010000390.1 GCA_024225895.1 Desulfobacteraceae bacterium
ATAGATACTGAAAAAACAAGCACAAAACAATTAAAAGAGAGATTAAGTCAATATAATGATGAATTAATCAATAAAATATTACTTCAAAAAGAATAAAGGTTTTAATTACCATAAAAATGCTTATGGTAAATCAGTGATTTTATAACCATTCAGAATACCGTAGGAGTTAAATATATATTATGAAAAACGGCTGCCCCGTATGCGCGTCAACCACTGAAAACAGGGTGTTGTCAGAAGAAGGCATACCGTCTAATGTCAAGGAACTGGACCGGATTATTGTCAAGGGAGCCAAGGAACATAACCTCAAGGATATTGATGTTGAAATCCCTAAAAAAAAGCTGGTGGTCTTTACCGGCGTATCCGGGTCCGGTAAATCCAGTTTGGCCTTTGATACCATTTATGCTGAAGGCCAGCGTCGGTATGTTGAATCCCTTTCCTCTTACGCCAGGCAATTCATCGGACAGATGGAAAAACCCAAATATGACACTATCAGGGGATTGTCTCCCACCATTGCCATTGAACAGAAAGCGGCCAGTAAAAATCCAAGATCAACCGTTGGTACTATTACGGAAATTTATGATTATCTGAGGGTGCTTTTTGCCCGTGTGGGAACACAATACTGCTATAAATGCGGTAAAAAAGTCGGCAAGGGTCATGCCCAGAGTATGGTCTCACAGATCATGGCCCTGCCGGAAGGATCAAAAATCCTGATACTGGCCCCCATTGTGGAGAACCGGAAGGGTGAACACAGGGACCGGCTGGAAGAGCTGAAAAAGGATGGATACGCAAGGGTAAGGGTGGATGGAGTAGTCCAGGAGCTGGAGAATGTCCAGACACTGGCAAAAAATAAAAAACACCATATCGAAGTGGTTATGGACCGGCTCAAGGTAAAGAAGGTCAAAACCTTTGAAGACCGCCTCACCGATTCGGTTGAAAATGCATTAAGACTGGGAAACGGGCAGATCATAGTTCATATGCTGGGCAGAGAAGACTTGAAGATGAGTGAAGCCAGGTCCTGTTGCGGCATTGCCTATCCGGAATTATCTCCCCAGATTTTCTCATTTAATTCTCCTTTGGGCATGTGTCAGGAATGCAACGGTATTGGAACCCTTTTATCCATGGACCCGGACAAGATTGTACCGGAAAAAAAATTAAGCATAAGACAAGGCGCCGTCATCCCCTGGAAGAATTATTTTCTTAAAAATCCCAAATACCGGAATGATAATTCATGGGGCCTTGGTCAGCTTCTGGCAATGGAAGAACAGTGGGGAATCGATTTTGACAAGCCTTGGAAAAAGCTGTCCCGAAAAGATAAAGACCTTTTGCTGTATGGTTCAAGATCAAAGGAAATGAAAGTGAACTGGAATTCTGCCAAAATCCAGGCAGAAATCACAAGGACACATGAAGGGCTGATCAATACCCTGATGAGGCGGTACCGCCAGACCCAGTCAGAGCATGCGAAAAAATATTATTCCGGGTTTATGACGGCCAGCACATGCTCCAAATGCGGGGGAAAACGTCTTCGGGATGAAATCCTTCACGTTCTCATTGATGGAAAATCCATTATTGACGTGACTGAGATGACGGTTAAAGAAGCCTTTCAATTTTCCAATGGCCTGGAACTTTTCGGTAATAAAAAGCTCATTGCCGAAGAATTGCTCAAGGAGATATCAGACCGCTTGGGATTTTTGGTTAATGTGGGCCTGGATTATCTTTCCCTTGACCGGAGCGGCCCTACCCTTTCCGGGGGTGAATCCCAAAGAATTCGACTGGCCTCCCAGGTGGGTTCTGAACTGACAGGTGTTCTGTATATCCTGGATGAACCTTCCATCGGTCTTCACCAGCGGGATAATTTAAAGCTGCTGAACACTCTCCAGCATTTGCGGGATATTGGGAACACTTTGATTATTGTCGAACATGACCAGGAGACCATGGAACAGTCGGACTGGCTTGTTGATATCGGACCTGGAGCAGGACATCTCGGCGGCCAGATCGTTGCCCAGGGCACCCCGGATCAGGTTATGAAAAATCCGGTTTCCATCACAGGCAGGTTTCTAACCGGTAAAGAAAAGATTGATATCCCTAAAAAACGAAAACAACTACCCGGTAAAACTAAAAAGTGGATCACCATTGTAAAGGCAAAAGAAAATAATTTAAAAAATATGACGGTTAAAATTCCTGTCAGCCTTTTAGTGGCAGTTACAGGCGTTTCCGGTGCCGGAAAGTCCACCCTGATTAATCAGATTCTTTATCCGGCACTGGCAGTCAAACTCCATGACTCTAAATTAAGTGTTGGAAAGCATGAAAAAATAAAGGGGCTTTCCCATTTGAACAAAGCCATTAATATTGACCAAAAACCCATTGGTCGAACCCCGAGGAGTAATCCCGCCACCTATACCAAAGTTTTTGATCATATCCGGGATCTCTTTGCCATGCTACCCGAGTCCAAAGCAAGAGGGTATAAAAAAGGGCGGTATTCCTTTAACGTTAAAGGGGGTAGGTGTGAAGCCTGTAAGGGAGACGGTTATATCAAGGTGGAAATGCATTTTCTGGCAGATGTCTTTGTTCCGTGTGAGGTTTGCAAAGGAAAACGGTTTAATAGTGCCACCCTTGAAATCACTTACAAAGGACATTCCATATCTGATGTGCTGGATCTTTCTGTCATGCAGGCAAAAGAAGTTTTTGCCAGCCACCCTAAGATCAATCATATTATGAATACCTTGATGGATGTAGGCCTTTCTTATATCAAGCTGGGGCAGGCCGCTACCACCCTTTCCGGCGGGGAGGCCCAGCGCATTAAGCTGGCCAGAGAGCTTGCCAAACGGGATACCGGCGACACCCTTTATATTTTAGACGAACCCACAACAGGGCTTCATTTCCAGGATGTCAGGCTCTTGCTCGATGTGCTCAAACGCTTGACAACGGCAGGAAATACCGTGATTATTATTGAACACAACATGGATGTGATTAAAACAGCAGACTGGATTATCGATCTGGGGCCTGAAGGCGGCAGCAGCGGTGGAGAGATCGTTGCCCAGGGAACCCCGGAAGCAGTCGCAAAATCAAAGAAGAGCCATACAGGGTTTTATCTGAAACAAGTGTTGGGTATTAAATAATTTATTGCAGCCATACCGGTTCCAACTAGTAACTGCAGGGGGGGGATGAAAAAAAAAACCATTTTCAATGCGCACCCCATGAAGGTCCTGTTTGCAATG
>JAAEMC010000391.1 GCA_024225895.1 Desulfobacteraceae bacterium
GGTCGCTGTGAATATAGGCAAGAAATGATCCAGCAAAAAAAAGAAAAAAGCAGAACACCACACCACAAACGATAGCAAGGATTTTTATCCTGCTGTTTAACGGGAGCACTTTTCTATTTTCTGACTGGCCAGTGATTGTTTCACTCTCCTGAATGTGTAAAAGCTGTACAGGGAAACGATGGTATTAATAGCACCAACCCATTTTGTTCTCCCATACAGCCACTTACAATTTTATAGGCCATGACCACCACAATGTCAAGATATGGCAGGGCGATAACGCAGGATCTACACGTCACAACATATGATTTTTCTATATAAATATTTGCCGGGTTGATGTATATAAATAAGGATAAACAAAAAAATAGTTCTTATCGTCAACAATAATAATTTAATAAATTTAAACTATGATTCTAGAAAAAGCGATTGAAGTATTAAAAATTGAAGCGGACAGTATTCTAAGACTGACAGATAACATCAATGATACGTTTGAAAAATTAGTAGAAGCTATTTGCTCTTCCAACGGGCGTGTGATTATTTCAGGCATCGGTAAATCGGGCCTGATCTGCAAAAAAATCGTTGCCACCCTTATCAGCACAGGCACCAATTCCATATTTTTGCATCCAGTTGAAGCGGTTCACGGTGACCTGGGTATCGTCAGCCATGATGACATATTTATCGCGGTTTCCAACAGCGGAGAAACCGAAGAATTAATTCAACTGCTGCCCTTAATCAAAGATATTGGCTGTACAATGGCCGGATTTACAGGCAATCCGGATTCAACCCTGGCCCGGCTTTGTGATCTGGTAATTGATACAGGTGTTGAAAAAGAGGCCTGCCCGTTTAATATGGCCCCAACTTCCAGTACCACCGCCCAATTGGCCATGGGCGACGCCCTGGCAGTCGTGCTTATCAACAAAAAAAAGTTTAAAAAAAGCGATTTTATTAAATCCCATCCAGGCGGTGCTTTGGGACAAAGGCTATCCTGCCGGGTCGGGGAAATCATGTTCGAGGCTTCAACTGCCCCTTATGTTCGAAGCAACACCTTCATGGATGAGGCCATCGGACAGATGGATAAATACAGGCTTGGCGCCGTATTGATTCTGGATGATGAGGATATGCTTGAAGGAATTATCACAGATGGAGATATCCGGCACATGATTGCAAACAACCATTCAGATTTTTGCGAGGTAACAGTAAAAAGTGTCATGACCAGCAATCCCCGGACTCTCACAGCAGAGGCCTTTTTATACGATGCTCTAAATCTAATGGAAAAATACCAGATCACCGTTCTTCCCATTGTTGATGAAAAAAAGAAATTGGACGGACTGTTACACCTTCATGATATATTAGGCAAAGGCGCTTTTAAATTCAACGGAGGAAACCAATGACAACGTATAATTTCAAGACCGACATCCCCACCTTGGGAAAAGCCAATGTTGTATCCCCTCTTAAAACACGGATCGCTTCAGGAGAAACACCCAGACGATTCATATCAGACAATGCCAGAGTTGTCGTTGATGTCCGGCTTGATCGCATTGAGGCCATATTAAAGAAAAAGAAAAAACTGCCCAGTTTTGATCAGGCAGGTCCCAGGGAAAATATTTATTTCGATCCCAGCAAACTTAAATGCGCTATTGTCACCTGTGGCGGTTTGTGTCCGGGTCTAAATGATATTATCCGTTCCGTGGTTCTTGAACTTATTCATATCTATAAAGTGCATACTATTTACGGTATTAAGCACGGACTTCAGGGCTTTATTCCCGAATACGAGCATGATGTCCTGGATCTCAAGCCGGATTCAGTCGCCGGCATACAGAACACAGGCGGTTCTATTTTAGCATCTTCCAGGGGAACACAGGACATCAGTATGGTCGTTGACTGCCTGGAACGAATGAATATTGGGATTCTCTTTATGGTCGGCGGCGACGGCACCCTGATGGCTTCAAAAAAAATCGCCGAAGAGATTGAAAAGCGGAAATTAAAAATATCGGTGATCGGTATACCCAAAACCATTGACAATGATATCTTTCTGGTTTCCCGATCCTTTGGATTTGACACAGCGGTTGATGTGGCCACCCTGGCCATAAAAGGAGCACACAATGAAGCAAAAGCTTATCCAAATGGGATTGGCTTGATAAAACTTATGGGACGGCATTCCGGCTTTTTGGCCGCAACTGCGGCACTGGCTCAGCAGGATGCCAACTTTGTGCTGGTACCTGAAATTGATATCAACCTGGATGGAAAAAATGGATTTCTCCAATGTATTGAAAAAAGGCTTGAAGAAAGACAACATGCTGTCATCATTGTGGCTGAGGGTGCCGGACAGAATTTCTTTACAACAAAAGACAACAAATATGATCCATCCGGAAACATTATGTTAGAAGACATTGGTCTTTTTTTAAAGGAAAAGATAAAGGCATGGTTCAAGAAAAAGGAAATTCCCATATCCTTAAAATATATTGATCCAAGCTATATCATCAGAAGCTTGCCGGCAAATGCCAATGACAGTGTTTTTTGCGGTATCTTGGGACGTCATGCTGTCCATGCCGGTATGGCGGGAAAAACAAAACTACTCATAAGTTTCTGGAACAATCATTATGTTCATGTGCCCATGGATGCATCTGCCGGCAAAAGAAAATTTATGGATTCAAAAGAAAGTTTATGGCAGTCTGTTTTGGAGGCAACCGGACAGGACATTTTTCCTAACGACTGATTTCAACAAATTTGTTCTTTTTTATTGTCATCAAGAAAAGCTCTTTATGGGCATTGCCCTCTTTATCAAATATAGTGTTTCCCGTCACCCCTTCAAAAACGCGTCTTCCCCTGAGGGCATCTTTTAATTTATTCCTGGAATTCACTGCTTCATCCATGGCAACACTGAGAAGAATTGAGGCAGTATCATAGGCAATGGCTTCAATAAACCCGGGTTCACTCTGGAATACTTCTTTAAATTGGCTTGCAAATTGTGCTGTGGCAGGCCTTTTACTTTCTTTAAAAAATCCGTCAGTAATTACTGCTTTTCGATTATACCCTTTTGATTGGATTAACAGACTCTTATGATGCCAAAGGTTTGTTCCCAGAAGATACATGCCTTTAGCATCATTGTAGACAAGTTGCGGGAGAATCAAATTGATCTTGGAAGGAGAATCAGGGATGAACAATGCATCAAAATCAATTTTTATTCTTTCATCTTTTTTTACTACAGCTTCACGGGCCGTGATAAGATCCGGATTATACGCAGGATCTGCAAATAATTGGTCCGGATCCATATCAATGGGTTTGGGCTTTAAGAATCCCGGAACAGGGTAGTATTCACCGGTCAGCTTTTGAATGGGTTTTGTAAAATCTGTCTTTTTACCATCATAGGACTCTACGCCGACCACCTTACCATCGAACTCTTCAACCACATCCCAAAAAAGGTTCATATATTTTTTTCCATACCGTTCATTGGGATATAAAATAGCCACTTTTTCAATACCCAGCTCAATAAATGCATACGCTGCCAGGGTTTGGACCTGCATTTGCGGTGTGATAAAATTTGAAAACAGGTACTCACCCATTGCCGGGAATTCACTTTTCTGTGTTAAGGCAACCATGGGAATACCCAATTTTTGGGCTTGCTTCCCTGCTTCTTTTACTGTTAAAAGCGGCCCGAGAATAGCCGCAACCTTCTTTTGGTTTAATTCATTGACACACTCAACCGCTCTTGTTGTGTTGGATTGGGTATCCTTGATAACGGCATTAAACTTTTTACCATGCTGTTTTGAAAGATCATGGATGGCCATCTGAACTCCCATAAGGGCCCGTTTGCCGAAAAGCGCATACTTGCCGGACAATGGCAGCAGGCAACCAATGGTGTCGCTTTTAAACAACGTCGTCTTGATCAGCATCAGTAATTCTTTTGCATCATCAACATAACGATGATCCGGATACTTCAGGATATAGTTAGTTAAAATAGTCTTTGATTTTGGATATGCTTTGTTGGAGGCATGATTCAGGCCCAGCCAATATAAAAGCAATGGAGTTGGGATCTTTATATTTTCATTTTCAAGAAATGCCTCAATGATTGCCGGATCCGTCCTTACCAATATGGATTCTATTTTTCCCATCAAGACAGGAACTTCATTTTCCGGCGCAAAAGTCAATGCTTGGTTATACAACAAAAGAGCATCTTTGTTGTTATTTTGTATAGAAAATTCAAGGGCTTCTTTAAGCAGAACTTCATATAATCTTTTATGCTTTTGTATTTTATCGTCGGAAGGTTTTGTTTCCGCAGCAGGGACATCCTGCTGCTCAGTTGGACTCACCTGCATCTCGGCACAGGATGAGATTAGAAACAATAAAATAACCACAATAATAAATTGGAGTCGGAATCGATAATTGGATTTTTTATTTTCCATATTCTTTCACATGTACAGTTGGTATTAGCTTTGGCCATTTGTCTTCATGGCTGCAATTTTCTTATTCGGAAGATCGACTATATTCAAAAACCGGATTTATGTCAAAAAATTCTTTACCAGATCAACTGCAGGCTCTATCTGATCAGGTTCAAGCCAGACGATTTCTTTATCCTTGTTAAACCATGTAAACTGCCGTTTTGCATATCGCCTGGTATCCCGTTTTAAAAGACGGACCGCCTCTTCCCAATCCACTTCCCCTTTTAAAAATAGGCCCATATGCTTATACCCTATAGATTGCATGGGTTTCAAATCCAATGAATACCCCTTGTTATGCAAGCTTTCAACCTCCTTGAGCAATCCCTGATCCAGCATCATATCCACCCGCTTGTTAATTCTTTGATAAAGCTTCTCTCTTTCCATGGTCAGTCCGAACTTAAGGGTTTTAAACTTTTGTTTTTTAAATTCATGGCTTTTTTGTTGTTGTGAAATGGGAATCTTTGTAATTTCAAAAACCTCCAAAGCTCTTATTACCCGGAAAGTATCATTGGGATGGATTTTATTTGCGGCTTCAGGATCACACTGCAGCAGCCGGTCATAGAGATGCTTGTTGCCCTTTTCCTCCAGCTCACTGGTCAAGTGTTCCAACACAGCAGCATCTGCCGGTTTAGACCTGAATAATCCGTAAAGCAATGCCTGAATATAAAATCCGGTGCCGCCGGCAACAATGGGAAGCTTTCCCCGTGAAAAGATATCTTGGATGGCTGAATCCGCAGCACTTGCATACAGCCCTGCATCAAAATTCTCATCCGGTTCAGCAATATCAACCAAATGATGCCGGGCCTGACGTTTTTCTTCTTTATCAGGTTTTGCAGTACCGATATCCATATATTTGTAAATCTGCATGGAATCCGCTCCAATGATTTCACCATCAAACCGATTAGCAAGCCCTATGGCAAAAGCGGTTTTTCCTATACCGGTGGGTCCGCAGATAACTATTATTTTTTTATGGAACATCGTTTAATTTCAACCAATAAGTGTTGACAAGTTTTATAGGATGGCTTTATAACATATTCTTTTGGCTAATAAAATAATTGCTTTAAGGATCATATTGGCATCAATTGATTATATATGTATCATTTATATATAGAAATATAGGAGAAGATTAGAATGAATAATAAAATAACCGGATCTGTTGTGGTGATAGGTGGCGGTATA
>JAAEMC010000392.1 GCA_024225895.1 Desulfobacteraceae bacterium
ATATAAGGAATGATTTTTTTGGAGACCACTATGGCAACAGGGTGGGGATTATCCGATTGGGCCCAAGCCGAATGTGCAAGGAACAGACATCCGATAAGAAACAATAAAAAGATACGGCTATGTCTGGTGAAGATTGGGTTCATTCAGTTCCCTGTCAAATAAAATCTGAATCAATCTTGTAAAATAAATCTATTTGTATATCAAAACCATGATAAAAAACAAACCATAGAATAAGAAAGCATTAAAAATATCAAAAACAAAGCCCGGCAGCAATATTTGCTGCCGGGCTTTGTTTTAAAAAAATTTATTATCGGCTATCCGGAAAAAACAACAGTAATATCCACATACCTTTCCAATGCTTTGTTCTTAGACATCTCCTGGGGTGAAAACCGGTTTTTCCCGGGGGTTGCTATCCGGAAAACCGACCTTTTCACACCATATTTTTCAAGGGCATGAACGACATTGGCCGCCCGTGTGGCGCCCAACTCAAAATTGGTAGGAAATTTGGCCGTATGGATCGGATCAACATCTGCATACCCATCCACTACAATTTGAATCTCATAGGTCTTAATTAAAGTGGCCAGATTCTTTAAAAAATCTTGATATTCTTTTGGGATAACTGCGCTACCCGAAGAAAAGAGAATAGGAAGAACGGTTTTTAAACAGGCCAGATGCTCCTTCCTGTCCTTCTGATTGACAAACTCAAGCCAGTCTGTCAGATTAGCGGCCTCTAACTTGGTCAGGATCTCTTGTTTCAGGACTTTTTGTTTTTCAGTTTCCAGGTAATTTACATTGTCTGGCCGGGCCTGAATTTTGAGCCCCTTTAACAATTGAAGATAATTTTTTCTTTCTTTTTCCAAGGCCTCCACTTTCAGCATCTTGTGGTTTAATGAATCGTAAACGCTTTGCCGGATAGGCAAATTCAAATCAGTCATTTTTTTAATTTTTAATGTCAGCCAGTCAATATTTTCCCGAAGTTCAAGCAGTTCCATCTGGTTGCCAATTAATTTGGACTTGTACTCAACGATCAACTGCTCTGTCTTGTTGTTTTTAAGATTATCTATTTCTTTCTGGTATGCAAGAGGGGACTGGGAGACCAGGCCCATTGTCACAAAAAGAAATACGAAAAATAAAAGGCCATGTCGGCGGGCCGACATCTTTCTAGACACTTTCATAAAAAACCCCTTTGGTTAAAGGTAAAATAAAAATATCTGTAAATACCAAAACAATAATCAAGCAGACACATCTCTTCCCAGTTCGCCGGGCCACCAGATCATTCCTTTCCTGGTAAAATTGATGCGAAGCTGCATATGGGCTTCTGTAATTCCGTAGGCACCCTGCTTAATTTCAATCACCTCAACTCCCCTGAGCCAGGACCGGGTGCTCAGGGTGATGGTATCCATATCCACGGATCCATATCCTGCTTTCATATAGGCATCCACATAAACTCCCCTGATTTTTTCAACAAACTGGCGGTATCCGTCTGCCACTGCTGCCCGTTCTGCCATTAATTTTGCCTGTCCCTTGGTAACAGATGCTTCCGGCTCAATCCCTTTTCCAATTACCGTCAGCGTCACAATCCTCTGGATATCCGCCCCGCTTTGGGCAGTGCCCAAAACATTACCCGGATTACTCATACTGCTGTTGGCAGTGACACAACCTGTCATAATACTTATGATCCCAAACAGCAATCCCATAAAAAAAGTCCATTTTATCATTTTTCTTTCCCCGCTGATTTATTATTATTTTAAATGACGATTGTTTCTAAATAGCCATCGTCATGGAATCGGGTTAACTTAAATAATAAAAAAATTATAAAACCCATACCAAATAAAGGTTTAAGGTTCAACTTATCTTGAAAAATTATTTTTCTGCTTTTTTTGAATTTCCCTGGTTAAAAAACTCAATTCCGCTTCTTGATCAAATGTGACGATCCGCGACAGGGCGAACCGGCACTGTATTGCCCAATCATAATAAAAGTTTTTTACTCGTTCAAGGATTATTAAATGCAAAAAAAATAAACATGACACGAACCTGTGTGCGGGAAAATAAAATATAATTGTGATCAGTCGGGGAAACACCGCCTGTGAAGGATCGCGGAATATAGACGCCGGATAAAAATAGATATCAGTCTTAAATGCGATTACTGCCGTCTGGGCTTTATGCACTTGAAATAAAGCCATGCCGATAGTTTCTCCTTTTGATCAAAAAAGGCCCCGTAAGAGACCTATCCTTTAAGCATAATAGTAATGTTCACATGCCTTTCCAGAGATTTCCATTCAGAGGCCTTGTGGGGCGCAACTCTGTATTCTCCGGTACTTCCGATCTTGAAAACCGATGGTTTAACACCGTTTTTAATTAACTCATGGGTCACATTGGCCGCTCGTTTGGCCCCCAGCTCATAGTTTGAACGATATTTATTGGAACGAATCGGGTCTGTGTCAGCATAGCCCTCCACAAATATCCGGATATCATAGTCTTTGACAAGTGCAGCCAGGTTTTTTAAAAATTGTTTGTACTCCTTTGCCACGCCGGCGCTGCCGGAAGCAAACAATATGGGCAGACGGTTTTCAAGCCTTAAGTGATCCCCATCCCCGACCAATTCCAGCCAATCACCTAATTGGGAAGTCTTTAATTTCCGGGTCACACTTTTTTTAATGTCGCTGCTGAAACCGTCGTCGGTATTGTCGGATGCTTTCATGCGGGCATGGCCTTTTGAAGAACGCTTCTTTTTTCTCAAAAGATCCTCAAAGCGCCGTTGCAATTTAATTAATGCTTTTATCTTTGATTTCTTAAAATCAAGGGAATCAAGCATTTGCTGCGGGACGATGTGCCCGAAATCCTTCATAGTCTTTATACGCACCGACAACCATTCAAGATTTTGACGTGTTCGTTCAATTTCACTTTTGGCAAACACAATTTTTTCTTCATATTCCCGGATTTCCATTGATTTTTCGTCTATCACCCTG
>JAAEMC010000393.1 GCA_024225895.1 Desulfobacteraceae bacterium
ATATAAGGAACAAGACTATGTTTTTTGGATTGATAAAGCAAAACTACATGCTGGGAAAAATCAAAATAGGGCTTCCGGCCAAGGGTTTTGGAGAAAAAGTATATTTTGATACACCGAATGTATTTCTAAAAATCGCATCTTGTTTTTTAAACGAATCTGAAAAGAAAAAACTTAAGGATGTAGCTACATCGTGTAGCCCTTGGATTACAACTGAATCTGAGACAGAATAAGGAACTCCATGGTTGAAATAACCATACAACACATTGCACAAATAGCAGCAAATCAGTTTGTGAACCATGGATATGTAGATCCTTTTGTCGTGGATCTTCTTTTTGATCAATGTGGAATTAATATTGATAGGTATAAAAACAAAGAACTCGGAAGAAGCATAATGGAAAAAGTGGTTATGCTCTGTATATTAAACTCAAAAGATGCAAAAGCTGTTAAAGATTTCATAAAGAATAGGCTTGAATATTATCACAGGGGAGATCATATACCAGATGAACCGGCATAATTCTTAGCCAAATAAGGACCATCGGGACGATTAGGACGTTTTTGTACAATGATTTATAACACTCCTCAACAAATAAAGTCGAGCATCGGCCAGGTTAGTTTCTCCTGCGGAAAACTGCCCTGCCCTGGATCGAAACACAACCGTAAGGGCGTGAGTAGCCTACACCAAAATAAGGAACTAAAACAGATTAAGGAAAGCGCTATGTATCATTGTGAATTTCATAAAATTATACAACCTGCTATCAATGAACCTCAAGTCCCTGTATTTTTGCATTACAGTATGTCTTTACCATTTCCCCCCTATCCAGGTTTAGCAGTATATGATGGCAGGTTTCAATCAGGAGAAATTATATCGGCATGTTGGAATCAAGAAACTCAATGTTTTTTGGTAGTGACAAAATCGGATAACTCTCTGACGAAGCCACCAGAAGAAAATGAAATAAAAGGATCTGACAATATAGATGATTTGGTGGACTTTTATATTAGTATGATGGGTTGGAAAGAAGGATATGCCAACTGGACAACGATACAGAGAGGGATGCTTGACCTTGATTTCCTCCAAATAGATGAACCGAATAAGGAAGTGTCCATGGATAAAACTGAAAAAGAGCTTATACAAAGGCTTCTTGAAGAGGATAACAAATATGAAGCTTATCAATTTGAAATTTTTCAAAAAGATGATGGTTCTATTTTTATAAAACAAGATTACCCTCAATTTAATGAAATCGTTCCTATTCTCATCGACTCCAGCCTTATCGATGATTTTGTTGAAGCTTTGGAAGATATACGTTTGAACAAGAAAGATGATATAGAAATCGGTAGAATTTCGATTTCTTTGGATAAAAAGGGTAAGTTGGCAGGAATTCGTGATCTAAAAGATGAAAGGACTGCTGCCCAAACAATAGATACCATTCTGTTACACCCTGATCAACTTGAAATGCTCTGTCAATGGATTCTGGAGTTAAAAGACATGCCAGATTCAAAATAGGCGTTGAGGTATTTAGAATGGGGCACTTAATATAAATGATCAAATTCGGAACAAAATAAGGAAGCACATGCAGCCATTAACAATTAAACAAGCCTTATCCCGGGCAAAAAAGGCTATCAAAAAGGGGAACGTCGATGTTGCGCGACAGCTCTACAATGCTATTTTGCAAAACCAACCACGTCACCCTGTTGCAAAAAAGGGGCTGCGCAAGCTGCAAAAAAGCTTGCCACGCAATCAATCCGTGCAACCACAGCCAGCAAGCCCTTCGCAGGATCAAATTAATTCCTTGATTAACCTATATAACTCAGGACAGATAAGAAAGGCAGAGCAGGCTTGTAATAAATTACTGCAAACCTGTCCGCAATCATTGATCGTTTACAATGTATTAGGGGCAGCGCTCCAAGGACAAGGCAGGTTACAAAAAGCAGTGCAGGCATTTGACAAAGCTATACAACTCAAGCCTGATTATGCAGAGGCTCACAGTAACCGTGGTGTTGCACTTAGAGATATAGGTCAGCTGGAAGAAGCCGTGAGAAGCTGTGACAAAGCTATACAACTCAAGCCTGATTATGCAGAGGCTCATAGTAACCGTGGTCTTGCACTCAGAGACCTTGGTCAGCTGGAAGAAGCCGTGAGAAGCTATGACAACGCCATACAACTCAAACCTGATTGTGCAGAGGCTCACAGTAACCGTGGTAATGCTCTTAGAGACCTTGGTCAGCTGGAAGAAGCCGTGAGAAGCTGTGACAACGCCATACAACTCAAGCCTGATTATGCAGAGGCTCACAGTAACCGTGGTAATGCACTCAGAGACCTTGGTCAGCTGGAAGAAGCCGTGAGAAGCTATGACAACGCCATACAACTCAAACCTGATTGTGCA
>JAAEMC010000394.1 GCA_024225895.1 Desulfobacteraceae bacterium
CCGTTAAAGGATTCAAACTCTTTGTTCTGATGCCACCAGGAGCTGCCGTAATTACCCTTGAGATGATCATATTTTTTAAAGGCAGGATAATAGTGGGCAGGCAGCATTTCGCCATGGGTGTAAACATCCACACCTGTTCCCTGGGTCTGTTGTAAAAGCTCTTCCATATCTTTAAGATCGTGGCCGGAAATCAATATTCCCGGATTTGTACCCACACCGATATTGACTTGGGAAAGCTCAGGATGACCATAGGTGCTTGTATTGGCTTCATCAAGGGCTGCCATGGTAGTCACGGCAACTTCGCCTGCCTTGAGCACCTTTCCTACCATTTCATCAACCGACAATTCTTGTGTTGTGGATGCCAGGGCATCATAAAGGAAATCATAGATTTCATCTTTTTCCACCCCAAGCACGGCAGCATGGTCTGCATAGGCTGAAATTCCTTTGAGACCAAGGATAAGCAGTTCGCGAAGGGATCGGACATCCTCATTTTCCGTAGCCAGCACACCAACAGCTTCTGATTTGGCTAAAAAAGTGGAGGAATCATTTGAATACCAGGTGGCGCTTTCATCCAGATCCGAACCGATTGTATCCGATACACTTTCAAAAAGCTCTTTTTTAACTGCCTGGGCCTTGTTGATCCAGTCGATAAGGTTTTCATCATTAAAATTCGCATTGGTGATGGTGGTAAAAAGTCCTTTGGCTACAAATTCTCCCACATTTTTAGAAATCTGTGCACCTTCTGCCTTGGCCTTGCCGGCAATGACGCTGATTCCCTTAAGGTTATATATTAAAAGATCCTGGAGGTTGGCGGTGTCATTCTCTTTTCCGCACATTCCCTTTACAGTACAACCTGTTCCTTTTGCAGCTTCCTGACATTGAAAACAAAACATTTTATTTTCTCCTTATTTGGGTTTGTTGAAAAACAATTAATCTTTACATCCTGGTGTCAACTTATTATAAATTTGGTAAGAATTCCTTGATCTGGATCAAGTAATCAAGTTTTTGTAAATTTTTTTTATAGCTTTAATCTTTAGACCATGTTGAACGAAGTTAAGGAGCATTATACGCCATCGAAGCATTAAAAACCATACCACTTTTTTCAGGACTTTTTGATGATCATCTGGCAAAGATTGATACCATTGCCTCCAGGTTGTTGTTTGATAAAAGCCGAATGATTTTTACCGAAGGTGATAAAGCGGATGGGTTTTATATTGTTGAAAAAGGAAAGGTAAAAGTATTCAAACTTTCCCTTGATGGCAAAGAGCAGATCCTTCATATTTACGGCCCGGGGAATACATTTGGCGAAGTTCCGGTTTTTGAAGGAAAACACTTTCCTGCCTCTGCCATGGCCATTGAAAAATCAACCATCATCTTTCTTGAGCGGAAAAAATTTGTCAGTGTGCTTACCGAAACACCCCAGTTGGGGATGAATATGCTGGCTGATCTGTCCCGGCGCCTGAGAGAATTTACCATCCAGATTGAAAATTTAAGCTTAAAAGAGGTCCCGGCAAGACTCGCCGCCTATATACTGACTCTGGCCCGGGAACAACATAATGAAAAACAGGTAACACTGCCCATCTCTAAAGTGCAACTTGCCAATCTCATCGGAACCACTCCTGAAACCATCTCCAGGATACTGAAAAAAATGGCAGCCTCCTCTTTAATTAAGAGCAAGGCAAAAACAATTATAATTCAAGATATGGAAGGGCTTTTGGAACTATCTGCTTCCGGAAGACTTGCCTGATCCATATTATATTGTACCCATGGCCAAAAAAGCAGCATACAAAATTTTTGGAAAGGACCTTGATCCCGGCGCTATCCTGCAAATGGAAGATGCCGTTAGCCTGCCCATATCCGTAAAAGGGGCTCTCATGCCCGATGCCCACCTGGGATACGGCCTGCCCATCGGCGGGGTGCTGGCGGTGAAGAATGCGGTCATTCCTTATGCAGTGGGTGTGGATATCGCCTGCCGTATGCGCATGAGCATTCTGCCGGTTCCTTTTGAAGAATTTGAAGGCCACAGGGGCAGCTTTAAGATGGCACTTCAAACCTGTACCCGCTTTGGTGTAGGAGAAGAATATAAAAGACCAAAATCCCATGGGGTTATGGATGAAGACTGGTCTTTTTCTAATATTATTCACTCCCTGAAAGACAAGGCTGCCAGGCAGCTGGGCACCAGCGGGTCTGGCAACCATTTTGCCGAGTTTGGAAATTTGATCCTGCAAAAAGATGGTCTCGGCCTTAAAAAAGGAGAATATATTGCGCTGTTAACCCACTCAGGGTCCAGGGGAACCGGGGCAAAGATTGCCGATCATTTTTCAAACCTTGCCAAACGAATTCATCCGGAACTGCCCAAAGGTAAAAATAATCTTGCATGGCTGGATATGAACTCCGAAGAAGGGATCACCTATTTTAAAGCCATGGAGCTCATGGGAAGATATGCGGCTGCCAACCATGAAATCATTCACCAGGCCATCTTAAATACCCTTGGGGAATCAGCATCGGTTACCATTGAAAACCACCATAATTTTGCCTGGAAGGAAAAAATCGGGTTGCGGGATGTGATTGTCCACCGTAAAGGAGCTACTCCTGCGGCAAAAGGCGTATTGGGCATTATCCCAGGCTCTATGGCAGATCCGGGATTTGTGGTCCGGGGACTTGGCAATGAAGATGCTATCTGCTCTGCTGCCCATGGTGCCGGCAGGAGAATGAGCCGGAATGCCGCCATGAAACGATTTAGTTTTAATGATCTGCAACAAATCCTACAAAAAAAGAAGGTCTTTTTGATTTCTGCTGGACTGGATGAAATACCCATGGCATATAAAGATATTAAAGTTGTAATGAATCAGCAAAAAGATCTGGTTGAGATCGTAGCCAAGTTCGATCCCAAATTGGTCAAAATGGCGCCACCCGGCAGAAAAAAACGAAAAAGCAAAAAATATAAACAAAAGAGGAGACGATAGTTTTTTATTAACCAACCTCACATGCCAAGGAGGATAAAATGGGGAAACTACTAAGAATCAACACAAAAGAAAAAACATTTGCCTTTGAAGAAGTGCCAGATGCGTATGCAGCGCTTGGGGGAAGGGCACTGACATCTCAAATGGTTCTCGATGAAGTACCGGCAACCTGCCATCCTTTAGGAAAAAACAACAAACTGATTTTTGCTCCCGGACTTTTGTCAGGCTCTCCGGCAGCGGATTCAGGAAGGTTATCCGCAGGCGCCAAATCACCGCTGACAGGTGGTATCAAAGAGAGTAACGCCGGCGGACTGGTTTCTCAGAAACTGGCCAAACTCGGAATCAAGGCCCTGATTCTTGAAGGCAAGCCCGAAGGCAATGACTACAGCATGATCGTCATCAACAACGACGGCGTTGAAATCCTGCCGGCCGGAAATCTTGAGAAAAAGGGCAATTATGCGGTCATGGAAGCCATGTGGGACAAATATGGTAAAAACACAGGGGTTTTAAGCATAGGCCAGGCAGGAGAACAATGCCTGAAAGGGGCCAGCATCAACCAGGCAGACATAAACGGCAGACCTGGCAGGGCCCATGGCAGGGGCGGTTTGGGAGCCGTTATGGGTTCCAAAAGAATCAAAGCTATTGTGGTGAATGACAAAGGCGCACCCAGGGTTGAACTCCAAGACAAAGACGCCTTTAAAACTGCCAACAAAAGATGGGTTGAAATGCTTCATAATCATCCTGTCACCGGCGAAGGGCTTCCTGCTTTAGGAACAGCGGTTCTCGTTAATGTCATCAACGAAGCCGGCGCTTTTCCGACTAAAAATTTTAGATCAGGCAGGTTTGACCATGCCAAGGATATAAGTGGCGAAACTATAGCTGAAACCATTGAAAAAAGAGGCGGTGTTACCACAGAGCCTTGCCATCCCGGCTGTGTGATCAAATGCTCTAATGTCTACCACGACAAAGACGGCAAATACCTGACATCAGGATTTGAATATGAGACCATCTGGGCCTTTGGCGCCCATACCACCATTAAAGAGCTGGATGATATTGCCATGCTGGATAGACTCTGTGATGATTTTGGCCTGGATACCATTGAAATGGGCGTCACCCTTGGTGTTGCCATGGAAGGCGGCATGATTGAATGGGGAGATGGAAAAACTGCCATTGATCTGCTGGGAAAAGTCGGTGAATATGCGCCGGAAGGAAAGATCATCGGCAATGGTGCTTTGTTTACAGGCGATGCATTAGGCGTTGACCGGGTACCGGTGGTTAAAAAGCAGGCGCTTCCCGCATATGATCCCAGATCCTGTAAAGGTGTCGGCATCACCTATGCCACATCTCCCATGGGCGCAGACCATACTGCAGGCTATGGTGTAACCGCAAATATTTTAGGGGTTGGCGGCACTGTAGATCCCCTTAAAAAAGAAGGCAATATCGCCCTTTCCCAGGGACTCCAGGTAGCAACGGCTGCTGTGGATGCTGCAGGGCTCTGCCTCTTTGTTGCCTTTGCGGTTCTGGATAATGAAGACGGCCTTCAGACTGTGGTGGATATGCTCAATGCCCAATACGGCTTAAGCCTTACCACGGATGATGTCATTGCCCTTGGAAAGGCAATCTTAAATAATGAAAGGGCCTTTAACAGGAAAGCAGGACTTACTGAAGTAGATGATCAGCTTCCGGAAATGTTCAAGGAAAGTTTTCCGCCCCATAACACAAAGTGGGATTTCTCCAATGAGGATTTACAGGAAACCCTTAAATTTTAAAATTAACCTTTAACGCTAAAAGAAAGGGCCTTTTACGGCCCTTTCTTTTTTTTACATTATGCCATTTTTTATCATTTTTTCATCCTTTCTGCTGTGCATTTACCTTTATACAGGGTTCAGGCTGATTTTCTCCTTGTTTGTGCCAGGGAAACGATGGGTTGCATGGACAGGCCTTTTACTTCTTTTGGGCATTCTTATGACCCATATTTATTTTCGCGTAACCTTTATTTTCCCAACCGCGTCCACCATCCTTGCCTGGATCGGCTATACAGGCCTTGGGTGTGTGAGTCTGTTGTTTTGCCTCTCTCTTTTAAGGGATATTGGCATCATCATTTCCCTGGTGATAATAAAAATTGCGCACACTGTTAAAAAACCCAATCCAAACCAATTGTTCAATGCCCAAAGAAGGGGATTTTTATTCAAAACATCCAGCCTGGGCATTACGGCCTTGGGAGCAGCAGTTTCCGGGTACGGGCTGCATCACACCCTTAGAACACCTGAAATCGTCTCCATCCCCATCCGGGTAAAAGACAAATATGCCCATATGAAAGGATTAAAAATACTTCAATTCTCGGATCTTCATGTTGGACCGACCATTAGAAAACCATTTGTAAAAAGGGTCTGCGATATGATTAAAACCCAACACCCTGATCTGATTGTTTTTACCGGCGATCTTGCCGATGGTCTGCCGTCTGACCTTGAATACGATATCTCGCCTTTAAAAGAAATTTCCGCACCCATGGGCAAGTACTTTGTTACCGGCAACCATGAATATTATTCCGGCGCCACGGCATGGATAAAAAAGGCACAGGATTTGGGCTTTAAAGTACTGCTCAATACTCACCGCACCTTTCAATACAACGGGGGTATCTTTACTCTGGCAGGTGTAACAGATATCCATGCAAAAAATTTTTTTAAAGATCAAGCATCTTCGGCAGCCAAAGCATTTGAAAAAAGCCCAAAAAAAAGTTTTAGAATACTTTTAGCCCATCAGCCCAAAAGCGTATTTCAAACAGCCGGACTTGATGTAGACCTTCAATTGTCAGGCCACACCCACGGGGGACAATATTTTCCCTTCAACCTGATGGTCCGGTTGGAGCACCCCTTTGTCAATGGGCTTTACCAGTTCCAGGATACGCAGGTTTATGTCAACCCGGGCACCGGGTACTGGGGACCGCCCATTCGTTTGGGTACCACTGGCGAAATTACGCTTTTTACACTTGTTTAAGCCGTTGAAAAACCCCCATGATTGTTTCCAAAAATCTAATAATAATGTATGGTCTTCAAAATTAAAACTATTGCCTTGTGCCAAAGGAAAGATGAATGCAATCAAAAATAACAGGCCTGCCGGACCTGTCCCGTACCCTGGAACTGGCGGTCCGACATCATCAGAATAAGGATTTTAAGCAGGCAGAAAAACTATACCAGTCTATACTGACCAAAGACCCCAACAATGCAGATGTCAACCGGCTCATGGGGATCCTTGCCCACCAGGCCGGTAAACATGAGGCAGCGATCGGTTATTTTCAAAGGGCCATAAAGACACTGCCACGGTTTGCAGAGGCCTACAATAGCCAGGGGGTTTCATTAAAAGCTTTGAACCGATTGGATGAGGCTATTTCAAACTTTCACAAAGCCATCAACATTAAACCTGACTATGCCGAGGCGTATTACAACCTGGGAAACACATACAAAGCATCCGGCAACACTCCAAAGGGAATTGAAAGTTACCAAAAAGCCATTGCCATCCGACCGGACTACAGCCTGGCACATAATAATCTTGGAGGGACTCTCGAGGAGACCGGCCAGATAGAAGGCGCTATCCATCACCTGAAAAAGGCAATTCAATTTCATCCCCGGTATGACGAAGCATACTATAATCTGGCCAATGCACTAAAGGCTTCAGGACAATTTGACACTGCAATTAACGCTTATAAAAAGGCCATCTCCATCCGGCCGGATTATATTCAGGCCTATAATAATCTGGGTGCAGTATACAGGGAAATCGGCCAGTTGATCCAAGCCATTGCCGTTTACCGGAAAGCCCTTGCCATCAAGCCCGATTATGCAGAAGCCTACAACAATCTTGGGAACTGCCTCAAGGATACCGGGCAGCTGGACAATGCTGTTAAGCATTTTGAAAAGGCCATTACCCTTAAAAGGGATTATGTGGAAGCTTACAACAATCTCGGAGTTGTCCATAAACAGGCCCGGCAGCTCGGAAAAGCTACCAAAGCCTATCACAAAGCCCTGTCCATCAACCCGGATTATGCAGAAGCCCTCAACAACCTCGGGGTCGTCTTTGAAGAAGAGGGCGAAACCAAAGAGGCCATTGAGTACTTTAAAAAAGCCCTGGCAGCCAAGCCCGAATATGCTGCGGCAATGAGACACCTGGCCCAGTCGGTTAAATTTGCAAGCCAGGATGACAGGGTCACTTCCATGAAAACCCTTTTTCATAAAGACAGTGCTTCCGATGAAGACAAGATGCACCTGGGCTTTGGGCTGGGCAAGATATTTTCAGACCTGAAGAAATATGAAAAAGGCTTTGATTATATTCTGGAAGCCAACAGATTCAAACGCAAGGATTTAGACTACAATATTGCTGATGACCAGGCCCTTTTCAATTCTATCAAGGCGGTTTTCAATGCCTATTGCTTTACCGAATACAAGACCGCGGGCTCAACCGATGCAACCCCTATATTCATCGTCGGTATGCCGCGATCAGGAACCAGCCTGGTAGAGCAGATTCTGTCCAGCCATTCCAAGGTGTTTGGGGGGGGCGAGCTCCCAGACATTCCGGAAGTGGCCAACCAGTATCTCATGAACCCGGCCAGAAAAAAAGAAAACCTGCTGGCCAATGCCCCTTTAAAAATATTTAATACCGCCGGCCAAGAATATGTCCGGCGTATCCGTCGGTTTTCAAGCTCAGCCCTGCACATTACCGATAAAATGCCCCACAATTTTTTGCAGGTGGGCCTGATCAAGCTGATATTGCCTAAAGCAAAGATTATCCATTGTATGCGGGATCCTATGGATACCTGCTTTTCCATTTTTAAGCATTATTTCCCTGGGCCGTCATCCCCGGAATATGCTTATGATATGACGGATCTGGGGATGTTTTACACACTTTACCTGGATATAATGGACCACTGGCGGGCGGTACTGCCGGGGTTCACGTACGATATCCAATATGAAAATCTGGTGGAAAACCAGGAAACCGAAACCCGAAGACTCCTGGAGTTTTGCGCCCTGGACTGGGAGGAGGCCTGCCTGTCCTTTCACAAAACCAAGAGAACCGTGGCCACGGCCAGCTCATCTCAGGTGCGAAAGCCGATATACAAAGGATCGGTCCGGCTTTGGAAGCGATATGAAAACCAATTAGCGCCCCTCTGGAAAGCGATTTATGGCGAATGATCAAAACGGATACCGGACCCTTGCTACTTTGGATATGGAATACCACAGACGTTTGCAATATTGAGGATGTACTTCAAAAGACAGGAAGCCCTACTTTGAAACCGTTTTTATGGATTTATGACCGCCCTTTTGTTATAAGATCAGGTCATGGTTCATGCAGGTAATAAAAACCTAGCAGGTAATGAAAACCTAAATGATAAGAAAGACAAAAGACAATGAAAATATACAGCTATCCGTCCAAAAAAGCAGAAAAAAGGGTCAATGATACCATCAGCCGGGGGCTTGGCTTTACCTCGGATGATTATAAAAATGTTGAAAAATATATCGAAGATATCAAGATTAGGGGTGATGAGGCCCTTGTAGAATACACCAATCAATTTGACTCAAAAGCTGTGACCATTGAAAACCTGAAAGTAAGCCGGGACGAATTTGAACAGGCATTAAAAGAAGTCGAGCCCTCGTTTTTAAAAACCCTGGACACATCCATTAGCCAGGTTAAATACTTCCATGCCAAGCAAAAGGAAAAATCCTGGGTGGATACTCCCAGAAACGGGGTGATGCTGGGCCAGCTTGTGAAACCTGTAAGCGCTGCCGGTGTATACGCACCAGGGGCCAAGGGCGGGAAAACCCCTCTGGTTTCTTCAGTTCTCATGGGCGGGATTCCGGCAAAAGTCGCCGGTGTTCAATCCATATCATTGATGACGCCTCCCATGGAAAACGGGCAGATCAATCCCCATATCCTCGCGGCTGCTCAAAAAGTGGGGATTCAAGATGTTTTCAAGGCCGGCAGTGCATGGGCTATTGCTGCCTTTGCCTTTGGCACCCAAACCGTGCCCAAGGTGGATGTGATTGTCGGCCCGGGCAATATCTATGTAACCCTGGCAAAAAAAATCGTCTCCGGCATGGTGGGCATTGACATGATTGCGGGCCCCAGCGAAATTCTGGTAATTGCGGACAAGGATGCTAACCCGGATTTCATTGCCGCAGACCTTCTTTCCCAGGCAGAGCATGATGTCATGGCATCCTCCATTCTGGTCACAGATTCGGAAAATATCGCAAACAAAACGGCTGCTGCTGTTCAACATCAGGTAGAAAAATTATCCAGAAAAAAAATCGCAAAACAATCCATTGATAATTTTGGCGCCATCATGCTGGTGCCGGATATGGAGACCGGCATCGCACTTGCCAACCGGCTGGCTCCTGAGCACCTCGAGCTTATGGTTAAAGAACCCTTTGATTACGTGGGCCAGATTCAAAATGCCGGCGCCCTCTTCCTTGGCGCTTATACCCCTGAACCAATCGGCGACTATATTGCAGGACCCAACCATGTGCTGCCAACAGCAGGAACCGCACGCTTTTCTTCTGCTTTAAGTGTTGAACACTTTACAAAGAAAACCAGCTTGATTCACTATTCTAAAAATGCCTTTGAAAAAGAGGCCGATGATGTGATATGCCTGGCCAAAACAGAAGGGCTGGATGCCCACGCCAATAGTGTGGCCATAAGGAGATTGAAAAAAAAGAATTAAACAACTGCTATTGAAGTTGTTCCAGGGCTTCTTTAAGGATATCCAGGTTATAAGGTTTGGCAAGGGCCAGGGTAAAACCGAATTCCCCAAAATTTTTCATGACATTGTCGCTGGAATATCCGCTTGAAATGATTCCCTTTATATTAGGATTGATGGCCAGCAGTTGCTGCATGGTTTTAACACCGCCCAGACCATATTTGATTTCAAGATCAAGAATGGCAATGTCGATGGTCTTTCCGGCAGCATAATGCTCTTCATAAATCATGACAGCCTCTTCCCCTTTTGTGGCCGTCACCGGTTCAAATCCGATGCGTTTGAGTATTTTAGAAGTAACCTGAAGAACGATATCATCATCATCCATCAAAAGAACCATTGAATTTTTTGTTTCCGGTGCTTTTTGCTTTTTGTCTTTAACTTGCTCTGCAGCCTTTGCTGGTTTTATACCCCGGGTTTGGGAAACCGGTAAAATAATATCTATCCGGGTGCCTTTTTCAGAAGATGTATGAATAAGAATGTTTCCTCTATGATTTTTCACAATGGAATGGGCGACAGAAAGCCCCAGACCTGTTCCTTTGTCTTTTCCCTTGGGCTTGGTCGAATAGTAAGGCTCAAAGATATGGTCGATATCCTCTTCCCGAATCCCGCGCCCCTTATCTTCTACGGAAATGATAATACAATCAGGCCTGCTTTTGTATTTCTTACATTGGATCATCACTGTATCCATTCCGTCCATAGCTTCAAAAGCATTGACAACTACATTTTTGAGAACTTCTTTAAGCTGATGGGGGTCTGCTTCAATGTGTCGGGGCATATCCTTGAACTGAAGTTGATATTCCAGATTTTGTGATGCAGAGATGGACTGAAGTGTTTTCATCAGAAAGGACCGGATTTCAATTTTGTGTTTAACGATTATGCCGCCGTCTGAAAATACAATAAACTTGGAAGCCAGTTCTTTTGCCTGAACAACAGATTTTTCCGCATCTTCAAGGAACTGAATCACTTCTGCATTGCTGGAAACCATTTGAGCCAGGTTAATATTGCCCAGCGTGACAGATAAAGTATTGTTAAAATCATGGGCAATGCCTCCGGCAAGGGTGCCGATGGCCTTAAGCTTTTCAGATTTCAAGAGCTTTTCCCGGGTTTCCGCAAGTTTTTGTTCTGCATATTTACGTTCGGTAATATCCCTTACAATTGCCTGGATATACTTTTTTTTCCCAATCACGAACTGATTGAGGGAAACCTCGGTATGAACATC
>JAAEMC010000395.1 GCA_024225895.1 Desulfobacteraceae bacterium
GCCCTTTGCCGTTTTAAATTTTCAGCAGAAAATTCCCTAAAAAAGCTGCCTTCTTTTTTAACAATGTGTTCTTTTGTATAAAAGAAATCCAAGATATCTTCACTGGTCAATCCGAATGCCTTGAAAAGGATGGAAACAGGGAATTTTCTTCTTCTGTCGATACGGATATTGATAATATCCTTGACATCAATTTCCATGTCGATCCAGGATCCTCTGACCGGAATTATCCTTGCATTATAGATGATTTTACCGGTTGAATAATTTTTTCCTTTATCGTGATCAAAGAAAACACCGGATGACCTATGAAGCTGACTAACAACCGCTCTTTCCGTACCATTAATAATAAAGGTGCCTTGACGGGTCATCAAAGGAATGGTGCCAAAATAGATCTCTTGCTCTTTAATATCACGAATGGTGGAAATTTCCGTATCCTTATCATGATCATAGACCACTAGCCTAACTTTAATATTGATGGGAATGTCAAATGTCATCCCCCTGCTGATACACTCCTTTACGGAATGTTTGGATTCTCCAAAAGAGTAGGATACATACTCCAACGAAGAGGTATCTGTAAAATCCTTAATGGGAAACACAGATTTAAAAACAGAATGAATCCCTTTATCATCTCGATTCTCCGGGGATACATCCTTTTGCAGGAAACTTTCAAAAGAATTTCTTTGCATTCCAATTAAATCAGGAATGTCAATTATCTTTCTTTTACTGCCAAACTCTTTTCGAATACGCTTATTTGTCAAAAGACTTCCGGTCATGATCTCTCCCGATGTGAGTTTTTCCAACCGTAAAAGCGGAGACATGGCCCAATTACCTTGCCCCCGCATCTTAAATATATGCAATTGATCACCTCTGGTGCACATATAGTGCACCTCTGGTGATCAGATTATCTTAAGAACTATTTTACAGAAACCTGAGCACCGGCTCCTTCCAATTGTTCTTTAATCTTTTCTGCTTCGTCTTTGGGAACTCCTTCTTTAACCGGTTTGGGAGCTTCTTCAACAAGGGCTTTTGCTTCTTTAAGGCCCAGGCCTGTAATCGCTCTTACTTCTTTGATTACATTGATTTTCTTGTCCCCAATTGTTTCAAGAACAACATCAAATTCTGTCTGTTCCTCTTCTGCTGCACCAGCATCACCACCTGCAGGCATTGCACCGGCGGCAAAAGCAATAGGGGCAGCTGCAGAAACGCCAAATTTATCTTCAAGCTCTGTTACGAGCTCTGAAAGATCAAGAACACTCATGTTTGATATAAATTCAATAACATCATCTTTTGTGATATCAGCCATTTTTTTCTCCTAAAATTAACTCTAAAATATATAGTATTAAATAACTTACTTTAATTACAAATTAATTGGGTCATGCCGCCTCTTTTTGATCTTTAATAGCGCTAAGGACATTAACAAAAGCCCTTGGTACGCCAGAAAGAACCTGAACAAGAGAAGTCGGGACTTGATTAAGACCAAATACGAATTTGCCAAGTAGCTCTTCTTTGGACGGCATTTTCGCCAGATGTTTGATTTCTTCAGGGGTCAAAAGCTTACCGTTAAGGGCACCTGCTTTTATTTCAAGCTGCTCATTATCTTTAGCAAAACCAGCTAAGATTTTTGCCGGTGCAACCGGGTCGCTTTTAGATAAAACCAGTGCGTTGGGACCCTTAAAGAATTCTTTCATTAAAGCAGCATCTGTCCCTTCAGAAGCCCTTTCCAAAAGTGTATTTTTCACCACTTCGATAAAAACACCTTCATTTCTCAACTGCGCCCGAAGATCGGTCATTTTGAGAACATCAAGTCCCTTATAATCGACGATTATGGTGATTTCACTCTCTGAAAGCTCACTCGCAAGCCTATCAATTAGTTCCTTTTTCTGGGAAATATTCAGCAATTTTTTTACACCTCCTTCCTTATAATTTCTTTTTCAGAGGTGCCAACGTTACCAAAACAAAAATTAATATAATTCCATCTCGGCAGGCCGGCAATTCCGATTATGCGCTTCATTATTAAAGCGCACCTACTGTCTGTGACAGACATTTAAAATTTTATTTAATCACCGCTGGATCGATTTTAATTCCCGGACCCATTGTTGATGATATGCTGATCGTTTTTATATAAGAACCTTTGCTGGAAGCAGGTTTCAGTTGCAGAATCTTATCCAGAAATGCTTTGGCATTTTCAGTAAGTTTTTCAGCACCAAAAGAAATTTTTCCGATGGGTACGTGAATGATTCCGGCCTTTTCAACTCTGAAATCAATTTTACCGGCTTTGAGTTCATTGATCGCTTTTTCAAGCTCAAAGGTAACTGTTCCGGTTTTTGCATTGGGCATAAGACCTCTGGGTCCTAGAATTCTACCCAGTTTCCCCACTGTTCCCATCATATCCGGTGTGGAAATAGCTTTATCAAAGCCAAACCACCCGTCTTTGATTTTTTCAATGATTTCATCATTGCTGACAAAATCCGCACCAGCATCAAGCGCCTCTTTCTCTTTTTCGCCCTTGGCAAAAACAAGCACTTTTACTTCCTTACCAAGTCCATTAGGTAAAACTACAGTACCACGGACCATTTGATCTGCATGACGGGGATCAACGCTGAGTCTAACTGCTACATCAACGGTTTCATCAAATTTTGCGTAGCTTGAAGACACTGCCAATTCCAAGGCGTCTTTTGGATCATAGTTGGCTTCCCTGTCTACCTTTTTAAGGGCTTCCGTATGTTTTTTACTCCGCTTTGGCATTTTTCTTTACTCTTTTACTTCTAAAAAGTTAAACTACTTCTATCCCCATACTTCTCGCTGTGCCAGCAATAATTTTAACTGCAGCATCGATATCTGAGGCATTTAAATCTTCTTTTTTCTGCTCAGCAATTGCAACCAGCTGATCTCTAGTGACTTTTCCTACCTTGTCACGATTCGGTTCACCAGAACCCTTTGGAATCTTAGCCGCTGCCAGCAACAATCTGGATGCCGGCGGCGTTTTTGTAATAAAGCTAAAGGATCTGTCCTGATAAACCGTTATCACAACCGGAATAATAGATCCGGTATCATTGGCGGTTTTAGCATTAAAAGCCTTACAGAAATCCATTATATTTACACCATGTTGCCCAAGTGCAGGTCCAATGGGTGGAGAGGGATTGGCTTTTCCAGCCTCAACCTGAAGCTTTATTTGTGTCATTACTTTTTTTGCCATTTCATTTGCTCCTGAAACTCACTATTTAACAAAATTAAATCTTTGAAACCTGTATAAAATTAAGCTCAACAGGTGTTGCACGGCCAAAAATGCTGACCAGCACTTTAATTTTTTCTTTATCCGGAGACACATCTTCAACCGTACCATTAAAGTTAGAAAAAGGTCCGTCAATCACCCTAACCTCATCACCAGGCTCAAAATAGTATTTAGGCTGGGGTTTGTCTTTCCCTTGTTGCATTTGCTCAACAATACTTTGTGCCTCTTTATCACTAATGGGTGCAGGCTTGTTTTTGCCGCCTAAAAAGCCTGTTACCTTAGAAGTTGAATTTACAATGTGCCATGCCTCGTTATCAAGATA
>JAAEMC010000396.1 GCA_024225895.1 Desulfobacteraceae bacterium
ATCCTCATAAGGCCCTGCCCAAAAAGTTTATGGGTCCTTCCTGGGGACCCTTTAACAAGGTTACGAGCAGCTCGAACTTCGACCCTATTCAATTTTGAAAATGAGCGGGAAATGGGAAACGAGTGAGAATTTGTAAGGAAGATTTCTGATATTGGTCATGCTTTTGACGTTAAAAAACAGGCAGGTGGCATTGTGAGTATCAAAGAACAGGTAGAGCAACGACTTAAAGCTGTAAAGAAAAAAAGAGAAGCATTTCTAAAAGATGAAATAGATTCTGATTTTGTGATGAAATGTTTGGCCAATAATGTTGCCGGTGATGCTGAAATTTTCAAAACCTTATATTCAAATGACTTTTGCTTTAACAAATCCAGTGGGTACTGGTTGTACTGGACCGGATCCCACTGGGTAGAAGACAAAATGGATTTTGCCCTGGCATCGGTTGCAGGAGTTGCAACGGTTTATGCGAATGAAATGAACAGGCTCTCTAAAAAAATAAGGGAGCTTGAAGATGATGATCCGGCAGAAAAGACAATAGCGGCAAAAAGGAAATCTTTAAAAAACAGGATTTTTGCCCTCAAGGATGTTCCAAGATGCTTGAGAGTTCTGATTTTCGCACATACCAGCAAAAATGCTTTGGCAATAATTGGAGATCAGATAGACCAGAAACCCTGGTTGCTTGCCTGTAAAAATGGAGTAATCAACCTTAAAACCGGTGAACTGGAAACAGGACGGCAAAAAAATTATTTGGTTAAAGCCAGTCCTGTGGAATGGGCCGGGATAGACGCACCATGTGAAGTGTGGGAAAATGCTTTACAGGAGATTTTCTCCGGCAACCAAAATCTAATTGATTTCTTTCAAAGAGTGTGTGGTTATTCATTAATAGGTGCGGTTATAGAAAGCATAATGGTTGTAATGACAGGCAGGGGGCGGAATGGCAAATCTTTAATTATAGAAACCATTTCAAA
>JAAEMC010000397.1 GCA_024225895.1 Desulfobacteraceae bacterium
CCCATAACACTTTCATGGAGAGTGTAGTGGTTTAATAGTGTTTAATATCAATCTTTATGCAAGGTTAGCACAGTAAAAATTAATATACTACGGACAGTTGTTTAAAAAAACGACCATAACAGATAAGGGTTTGAAGTAGGATGAATTAGGGCAAAATGTTACAGTCTGTTGACCGGAACATTGGCCAATTGTTCTTCTAAATAAGCATCCATCAAATCTTTATATTTCTCGGTGGGATATTCTTTGTTGCAGGACCTGCAACACAGATAGACTTGTCGTCATGTTCGCCTGATCGAAAGACTGCTGCCGCAATCAAGGCATGTTCCATTTATTTTATTCAACACTATTCCTCATAGAAATTCATCTTGTATGGTTCATAGAATAAATCATAATATGAAAAAGTCAAAATTAAATTGGGATAGAGTGCTTTATTGTTGACCAAGGAAGGTATTGAAAGGTAAAAACCTTTTAATTTATTTATTAAGGAGTATATATGCCAAAAGCTAAAGACAGGTACCAACGCAGCTATCCAATTTCTTGGGACCAGCTTCACAGGGATTCCAAAGCACTGGCATGGCGGCTTTACGACCGGGCTGAATCCTGGCACGGAATTGTTGCCATAACCAGGGGCGGCCTTGTCCCGGCAGCTGTCATTGCCAGGGAGCTTGAGATTCACAATGTAGATACGGTCTGCATTTCAAGTTATGACTGGAAAGAGCAGGGTAAAGCCAATATTATCAAAAGTATTGACGGAGACGGTAAAGGGCTTCTCATTATTGATGATCTGGTGGATACTGGTAAAACCGCAAAAATCGTAAGGGAAATGCTGCCAAAAGCCTATTTTGCCACCGTATATGCCAAACCCGATGGGAAACCCCTGGTAGATGCCTATGTAACCGAAGTCAGCCAGGATACCTGGATCCTGTTCCCCTGGGATTCTGAGATTCAGTTCGTGGCTCCAATTGCAGATGATCAGGAATAAACCGGCGTGTAATAATGCTAAAATAAAAGAGAATAATAAATTATTGTGTGTTTGAATGGGTCCGAGAAATTTTCGCCTCGTCAAAGGATGCCATCTGGGTCATGATTTTACTGGCGGTGCAAGCCACGTCAATAGCCATGGCAGCTCCAGTTCCTTCCCCAAGTCTCATGTGAAAATCTATTAACGGAGCCAGATCCATATGGGAGAGCGCTGCCATTTGGGCCTTTTCAACAGATTTATGGCCGGATATTAAATATCCTTTGATATCCGGTTTGATTAAATAGGCCAAAAGACCGGCAGCAGTTGAAATAACCCCATCCAGGACAATGGCACTTCTTAGGGATGCGGCAGCTAACGCGGCGCCGGCAATACCGGCAATCTCATATCCGCCGATTTTTTGTAAAATTTCAAACCCGTTTAAGGGATTGAGTTTATGAAAAGCCAGTGCTTTCTCAATGACTTCAGTTTTGTGTTCAAGTCCCTTGTCATCCACTCCTGTCCCCCGTCCCGTGGCCTGGGCAGGGGTGATACCGGTAATTACGGAAATAATGGCAGAGGCTGAAGTGGTGTTTCCGATGCCCATTTCGCCTAGTCCTACAATATCGATGGGTGATTTTTCATGGGCTCTAAAAAAGATCTCCATACCGTGTTCAAGCGCCTGTGTTGCTTCTTTTTTGCTCATGGCATCTTCAATGGCAAAATTTCGAGTTCCTTTTCGAATTTTTTTTCGGATTAAAGAAGGGTGGGGTTTAAAATCGGCTTTGACCCCCATATCCACAACCTTCATGTCAATGTTGTGGTGCCGGCACAATACATTGATGGCTGCGCCGCCATTGAGAAAGTTTTCCACCATTTGACCGGTAACTTCCGAAGGATAAGCAGAAACCCCTTCTTCGGTAATCCCATGATCGGCAGCAAACACAAAAAGGTTTTTCTGTGTTATTTCAGGTGAAAGGCTTTTTTGGATCAGGCTCATCTGCACGGCAAGGTCTTCAATGATGCCCAGTGCCCCCAGGGGTTTGGTCTTGTCATCGATTTTGGCCAATGCCTTTGGCAGCAAGGTGTTTTCCACAGGGTTGATATTATTGATGGTGGATTTACAAAGTGAGCCTTCCTTTAAATAATCAATACCCTGGGATTCAGGACGGCTCTTTATCACCTCTTTTATATCTAAATCAGTATATTTAATATCGTTTTCAGTTTTCATACGAAAATCGAGGATGTATTTTAAATATTTCCCTGAAAGGACTTTGGGCATGAGATCCGGTGCAGCCTCAGGCGGGACAATATCCTGGATTAACAGTTTTAAAAACTCAGCATGGGCTTTTATGAAACCAATGGCATCGCTCATATTTTGCCGCGTCATGCCATAGGCACCCGATATTTTTGCCTCTTTATAATGCAGCAGGTTTATAAGATTGGTTTCGATGTGTTCATTTTTAGTGATGCCGCTGAAAAAGGAAATATGACCACCTTTGTCCACCTTGACGATTCCCTGGCAAAAGGCGATGAAATCGGGGCAGGCATTGATCACGGCATCATATTCACTTTCTTGAGTCTCTTTTACACAAGTAAGCCCTGTTGTGTTGAGAAAGGCCTGGTTTGATCCAATTTTATCTTCATTTTTTTCAATAATCAGGGGAATAAATCCCATATGCCTTGCAAAGAGTGCCGTGAGCAGTCCCATAGTGCCGCCGCCGTATATCAGGACCCGGGCATTTTTTTTCAAAGAAAATTTTTCAAATGCATTGATGACACACCCCACGGGTTCTGCAAAACAGGCCACAGTACAGTCGATGTCATCGGCAAGGGGGATCAGGCATTCGTTGGGTACAATGATGTGATCTGCAAAACCGCCGTCATTATGGAAGCCGGCTATTTTCATATCCTCACAAAGATTTTCCCGTCCGCTTTTGCAAAACTTGCACGTGCCACAGCTTTTTCCCGGCCATACCACAAATCTGTTGCCCTTTTTATCTTCAACCACCATTTCATGGCCCAGAACCCTGGGCAATACAAGATCCCTATGGCCTTGTTCCCACATTTTAGCATCGGTTCTGCAAATGGCGCAGCAAAGAACTTTCAGGTTCGCATAACCGGGCATAACACCGGGTTCAGTTTTTGTGGTATTATCAATTTCAAGGGATTTTAGGCCTGTTAAAATCATTTTCATAGGGCAAAATCCTCTTCACTGATGACCAGTTTTTTCACGCAGATATCGGTGAAGCTCAAATTATTCAATTGGTCAACATGTGATTTGACCACGTTGATTTGGTTCAAAGGAAAGACGCTGGCCTTATCCATATCACTCAAAAGGTATTCATCATCTTTTATCCGGATATAGTCCTGGCCTGATTTAATCAGCAAAAGTACCATTGGTTTCTCCTTAATTAATAAAAAGATGGTTCAAACAAGACGATGCAGTTTTTCAAGGCCCCTTTTTGGATTTGAATTCTGGGATGCTACCCATTTTTCAAGGGTTTGAAATGCTTTTCCGTTTTCAAGTGCCTGGGCAGCTTTTTCAATACCCTCATCAACACTTGAGACTTCTCCGGCAGCGTAGTAAATCAGGCCGGCATTCAGAATGGCTGCATCTTTTCTGGGCCCATCTTCTTTATTGGCTATCAATCCTGCAAACCGTTTGGCTTCAGAATCAAGATCGTTTTCAGGTGCCAGCGCTTGATAGTCCTTTGCCTGCAAACCCAATTTTACAGGGTGGATAGTAAATTCGTTGAGTTCACCATTTTCCGAAATTTTTATACAATGGGTTGTGCCGCACACAGAAGCTTCATCCATGCCTTTATCTGAGTCGTCAATGGAACCGTATAAAACAATGGCACTCTTATAACCAATCTGCTGCATGACCTTGGCTACCGGCAGGATCATTCCTTTGGAATAAACACCACGCACCCCGATGGTCGGCAGTGCAGGATTGGCGAGTGATGCTGCGATATTCAATGTTGAGCCAAAATAAATCTGAGACAGAATCCGTCCTAATGCCATGGGATGAATATGGGGGCTCATGCCGTTAAACAGTCCAAGATTTGAAGCCTCTATGCTTTTTGCAACGGTTTTTGCCGTACATTCCACATCAACGCCAAGGGCTTCTGCCATGTCAACGGTTCCACAAACAGATGTAATGGCCCTTGCGCCATGTCTTGCCATGGGAATACCGCCGGCGGCTGCAATGATCGATGCAGCGGTGCTTATGTTAAATGTTTTGAATGTATCCATGCCTGTGCCACTATTTTCAACAACCGGCACATTGCTTTTAATCTCCACTTTGGTAGTATCGAGATCGTAAATAGCTTCCCAGGAACCGGCCACTTCCCTGGCTGTCTCTCCTTTAGCAGTCAAGGCTGCCAGAAAAGCACCTTGCTGCATCTGGGTGGTTTGATCACTCAGTATGGTGATAAAGGCTTGTTTGGCTTCTTTGCGGGTTAAATCTTCTTTTAGGATCAGACGGGAAATGATGGAACCGAATTCTTTATCTTCTGCTGTGGACATGCTCCTACTCCTTGAATGTAAGTATTCATTTCGGGATTTATGTCCAGCAGGGAATCCTCTTTCTACATGAAGGCAGGCTTTCCGGCTTACGGATCATCCTTGGCGCCGCCCCTTCCCCTTCTTTTTTTAAATTTTGAAGAGTGGGTATGTTGCGGTCCTTGTCCCCGATCACGGCAACGGCTGGTATGCGACGGACTTTCACCGTCTTTCCTTTTACCTTGCGCCTTTAAAAAATAAGGCGTAAAGCACCTTTATGTTTAAAGAAAGTCTTATAATATCAGAGCATTGTCTTTGTCAAGATGAAAAAGAGCCCCTGCCACCATCAAGGCCCACCTGCCGCGTTGCATGCGTTTACCCTGTTGATGGTCAGGTCAATCGCATGTAACTTTTCCACATTAATGATTTCAAGCAGTTACGATTTAAAGGTAAACGCAACAAAAGTCTTTGCTTTGCATAAG
>JAAEMC010000398.1 GCA_024225895.1 Desulfobacteraceae bacterium
AAATAAAAATAGTAAACTCTCAATCCGCCACCAACTCTATAAAATCTACTCCAAAGCCAATTAAGAGCAATTTTTTTACTCAGGAATAGCTTTTGTCTTTTATAGTGATTCCCAAAAATACTTTCAGAAAAACAATTAAAATAATTGGAATCACTTAAAAGCAAATCGATTTTGTATAAACTGATTTCTGTCCTTAAAGGGTAGAAATGGCTATACGCTTATCGGAAAGTTATTCTGCGATTTGCTATAAATAAAAATACGAGCGACCACTCCAGTAGATAGCAGACTACTTTTCTTTGGGGCAGAATTTGAATTCCTTAAACTCATCTACCACCTGGAACCGATATATTCGTGGGCTTCACTCATACTCAAAGGGATCGAAGCTGCGCCCGCCCGGATATAAAAGGCTTCTTTGCCGTTTTCCTTTATAAAAACAGGCTTTTCGCCCGGGTGTATGGTGACACGGCAGATATCGGTGCCTTCAAAGGAATGTATATCCAATGAAACAAATTTATGATTTTGCCTGCCCAGATGCTGGTTGATCAGGCTTGAAAATTTGAGCATAAATCCGTCCTGGTTGGGCTTTTTTTGAAATGTCTTATAGTCGGGGTCAATACCAAGGAGTTCTCCCTGGTCGCTGACACCTATAAACAGGAGGCCGCCCTTGGCATTCATAAACGCTGAGATGGTTTTTACAATAACATATTCCAGGCCCTTGTCCGTCTTTTGTGTTTTCAAATTCCACCGTATGGAGGATTTGAATTCAGTGAACTCGTTTTCTCCTTGATCAATGATGGAAAGCCAATCATCTTTTTCAAAGGATCTGCTATCGGATTTCAATCTCTTAACCCTGGATTTAAGCAACATGGAATAAAACAAAAATCCAATACTGACCGCCAAAAGAAGAATAATCGTCCAGACAATAAGGGTGCGGTACCGAAGAATAAGAGGCTGGGCAGGAATGCTCCATTTTTTGTAAATGGTATCTCCTTCTTTGCTTATAACTTGATGTACGCCCCGGACAAACTCAAGCATCCTTTGATTTCCCTTTTGAACACCGGCCCTGAGTTTTCCGGAATAAAGCGTCTGGACATTTCTGAATTCAAGGAGGGAATCATATTCTGCAATGAAAAAAAACTGATTTGGAGAATCCAGAACATAAGCTTTCAGTTTCCCGGCCATGGCTTCCTGAACTATCTGCATGGAACCTGGAAACAATTTAAGCCTGATCTTTGGATACTCTTTTCTTAAATACTCAACAGCTGCATCTTTCTCAATCACCCCGACTATTGTATCGCCAATCTCCTTGGCAGAATCAATTTTCAATTCCTTGACCCGGTTTTTGGCCACATAAAGATTGGTTTGAAACTCCAACATCGACTCTGAAAAATCCAGGTACTCTGCCCTCTTGTCAGAATGGAATAAGCCGATGATGATATCTGCCTCTCCTTTTTTTACCAATTCAAGGCTTTGGCCTAAGTCATTTGGAACAAATTGAAGAGTGATGTGATTTTCTTTTGCCCAAAGACGCCAGATATCCACCAGAATTCCAACAGCCTCGCCCTGGCTATTAACATAAGAAAAAGGCTTATAATCTTTGTAGCAGGCAATGGTTAACGATTCAGCAGATACTGTGGAATTCATAATCAAAAGGAAAACAAGGGCGCATAAAAAGATACAGCATCCTGATTTTGCCCCTTTAACAGACAGGTTCATCCTTTGCTGAATCATTTTAAGGCTGCTTAATTTATCCATGGGTTTACTGGTTTTTATTTTCAGCCTGGTATCTGGCACCAATAGTTTCTCCATTCATTAACAAAAGAAATGTGTCTTGAATTTTAAACCCAGTGGTTTGATCCAGGACTTTTGTCAGGGAATGTTCCTGGTCCATCCATCCCTTGCACGCCTTCCGGGTCATGGCAAGGGGCTCTATTGTCAGAGAGCTGTCCTGAATCTTATACTTACCAAAAAACCTGTTGCACCCCGTATTCCCGCTGACCCTGCCTGTTTCTTTATCAAATTTTATAAAGGGATCATTGTGGTTTCCCTTTAATTTAATTATTTGTCCATTTATCTTTACAAGTTTCCAATGGGTATCAAATAGCGACAGATTGCTATCTGAAACATTGGAAACAGGGGATTTAGGGACACAGGATAAAATGAAAAACAATCCAATGAATATAAGCAGCACTTTTTTTCTCATCAAACGCTTCCTAAAAAATAGATTAAAAATTATGGTACACAGGTTTTTTATTTTTCTTAATCAGATAGCATAATCTGTATTGGCCTGTGTTGCAAGATTAGCATTGACCACAACACCAATATTTATAAAATGGAGAAAAAGGATAGGGTTATTTCAAATGTTATTATGAGTTTCGGTATAATAAATAGTTGCTGATTATGGGATACTCCAAATCTCTTCCAGAATATGGGCAACAACACTTAATCCTTTGGCAAAGGGCTGGGTTTCAATATATTCGCTCTCTAAATGGGAATTTTTACCCCGGGTTAATCCAAGGCAGACAGCGGGGATGCCTTTGGAAAATAGGATGTTGGCATCTGTTGAGCCGGCTGAAAGGTTCAGGTCAAATCCATGGGATTTGTGAACCTTTTGGCACAGCCGGATAAGATCGCTGTCTTTGGAGATCTCCCCGGCCGGCCGGGTACCGATAATTTCGTATGAAATTGTTGCTTTTTCCGTGTTAAAAGCTTTGATCATGGTTTCAGCCTGATTCACAAGATTCTCAAGTGCAAAAGGGTCTATGGATCTCAAATCCAAAAGTAGAAAAGCATTATCTGCGATGGTATTGATGGACCTGCCCCCTTGGATCACCCCAATATTAAAAGTGGTTTTGGGGTCTAAAGGCACTTTAAGATCGGTTAATTCGGCCCCAAGCCGCACAAGGGCATGCACGGCACTTCCTTCGCCGAAATCGATCCAGCTGTGCCCGCCTTTGGAAACAGCGGTGATTTTATATCGTTTGGACCCCACGCCTTTTACATAAATCCGTCCGAGTTTATGGCCTTCAAGTACGATATAGGCTTTAGGGCATTCATGGGATAATGTTTTCAAAACCTGCTTGATACCGGCCAAGTCTCCTAGGCCTTCTTCACAGGTATTGGCCACAAGGATTATATCTCCGGCGGGTTTTTCGGCAAAGGTGTCCACCACATCTTTCAACCCCACAAGGGTAGCAACCCCTAAAGAATTATCCCCGATCCCCGGCCCGTGGATTCTTGTATTTTCTCGCGTTATGGCAAGATCCGTGCTTTCATCAAAAACCGTGTCCAGATGGGCAGTCAGTACAACAGGATGCGCATCCCCCCCGGGAATTCGACCGTATACATTATGCAATTCATCTGTAAAGACATTTTCCAGCCCTTTTTCGCAAAATAATTTGAACACATGTTCACTTCGCTTTTTTTCCGAAAAGGTAGGGGCGGCAATCTGCTGGATATTTATTGCTTCCTCAATAATTTGGGAGGCAAATTTTTCATAATCGGTCACGGTTGCTTCCTTTTCTCCATTTCTTTTAAAAAAAGTTCGCCGGTTCGGGAAATAGTGGTACCGGCACGTCCCTTCATTACGTTCAACAGCCCTAAATCATTAAGCCTTTCCTGTCGCAGCCGAAGCTTTTGCTTTGTCAATAAAAGGCCCCGTTCTTTCAAATATTCAATCACCACTGCCCGCCCAAAGGAGTGGTTTTCTTTTTTGCCTTGAAAATAAATATCTAAGATTTCCAGGTGTTCGTCTAAAAAGCCTGATTTTTCTATTCTTTGAATGATTTCATCGGTATTAGGGATGTCAGAACCGTCTTCATCGCGGGGCAAAGATTGGGTTTCCCTGTATATATAAAAGGGAAGCATATTTTTGGTGATCTTTTTCTCGTCCAGGCAGGCCAGGTGAAACAGGACATTGTAAAATTCCTGGACATTTCCTTCCCAGGTATAGGCTTTTAAAATCTGAAGGGCACTTTTACCGATTGTAAGATCCGGACGGTTCAAATCCCGTACTAAAAATTTATGAATCAGCAAGTCAAAATCGTCCCGGCGCTGTGACAGGGACGGCATGGTGCAAATATGCAAGGAGAGATGGTGATAGAGGCTCTGGCGAATCTTTTTGCTTTTAAATGCCTTGATCAAAGGGATGGTGCCTGTGGTCAAAAGCCGTGTCTGAACCCTGATTAATCCTGTCCCCCCGGACCTGACAAGGACATGATCCGTTAAAAAGGTGGCCAGCTTTTCCTGGAGGCTTTGGGGCATATAGTCGATCTCTTCAATACAGACCGTACCGTTTTGAGCGGTTTCCAAAAGCCCGGGATAAACAGCCCCCTCAGCTTCCCATCCAAACAGATTCTTTTCAAGGGAGTCACTTTCACTTGTACAGTTGATGCAGAAAAATTTATTGGGAGCAAAAGGGGATTCATTATGGATGGCAATGGCAACCCGTCTTTTGCCCACCCCGATGGCGCCGTCAATGTGAACGGGATGGCGGCCATTGGAAAGCGCTTTTGCCTGCTGGATAAAAGATTGCATGGCCTTGCTTTGGCTGATAAAATCCTTGAAACTCTGGTCTGGGTGGTCATCTTGCTTGGTACCTATCCAGGTGGAGATATACTTGTTTTTCCTGGATATAGGCCAATTGGATGAGACATAAACCAGGGAAAGAATATACTGCCGGTTGATTTCTTCATTACTTAACCCCAGTCCGCAGAATTCATTGACTTCCATCATGGTTTTAAGACTGATGACCCGAAGGCCGATGTTGATCACATGGTCAATGGTATCCGGCACCAGTTCCACTTCACCGGTGGTCACGGCACAGTCAATATCTTCTATATCTTTTAATCCCGGATAAAAAGGGATGTAATGATGATCAAACCGGCTTTCCAAAAGCTCCTGTATAATTTTGCGGGTCACATCTTCATGGTCCCCCACAACCAGGATTTTCCTGCCTTTTTCAAGGGTCAGGATTTCACCTGTGCTCACAAGATTTATGGAGCGTTTGGCCTTGATAAATCCCCTGATCTCAGGAAAGGTGGCATGGACCAGTTTATCCAGGTTGGGAATGGCGGAAAAAACTATTTCATCCGGTTCAATTCTCTCTTTGTCAAACATACCAAGTTGAAAG
>JAAEMC010000399.1 GCA_024225895.1 Desulfobacteraceae bacterium
CTCCCCTTGGCCCGCCGGGAGGCCCGCCGGAGGCAAAAAGTGAATTGCCGGCCGGGAGACGGGGATTTGCATTTGACCGGTATTTGTACTATAATACGCTCTTATTCAATATAGGAGACCTATGATGGCTGAACAAACCCATAGTCAAATCGTCAATTTCATCTGGAGCATCTGCGACCTGCTGCGGGGCCCTTATAAACGCAATGAATACCGCAAAGTCATACTGCCCCTCACCGTACTGCGCCGCTTCGACTGCGTGCTGGAACCCACCAAAAACGAGGTACTGACCACCTACGAGAAACTGAAAGACAAACCGGAAACCATTCTCAAAAACGCACTCTTCCAAATCACGGACGTACCCTTTTACAACCTCTCACCACTGACCTTTAAAAAACTACTGGATGACCCCAACCAATTGGCCGCCAACCTGGAAGGCTATATATCGGGTTTCTCCCCAGCGGTACGGGAGATTTTCGATCACTTTGCTTTCGGCATCCAGGTGGCCAAGATGAATGACAAGAACCTGCTGTTTAATGTGATAAGAAAATTTTGTTCCGAAGAGATCGACCTCTCGCCCCGTGCGGTGGACAATATGGATATGGGCGGGGTCTTCGGTAACAGTTAAGCTGGGTATGTGAAGTGTTGCTTTGAAGCAGTTTTCACCGCTGTTGGTGTTTGGCGGCTTTTTAAGATGTGTCGATTAATACGCGATTTAAGCGTGCCATTTTCTCAATAGGAGTAAGATGGACTTGTTTTAGAAATTCATTAATGTCTTTTCCTTTTAGTCGATATGTTTCTATAACAGAAGTGAGGATGGAGTAAAGATAAGCACCTTGCGGGGTTCTGTTTCCGAACGATGTTTTTCTGAATATCACCGCCGGTCGAATGGCTCGTTCGGCTCTATTGTTATGGAATTCGACTTCATGGTGATCGAGAAATCGCAGCAGATTCATTTTATACTTGAATATCCGATTGAGAAATGCTTCGGTTTTTTGGTTTGAGGAATCTAAGTGAATTAATCCCTGCAAACCTGCCTCCATCTCTTTTTTCACTTTTTCTCTTTCCTCTTGCGATAGCGATAGCAATCCGCGAGGTCGTTCTCTGATTTGCCTGGCTCGGTCAATAATGGAATTGATTCCCTCTTTCAATTGGTGAAGTACGGTATCTTCGGGCGATACCTCCAGTTCGTCGTAAATGTCTCTCTGTAAATGGATAATGCACCGTTGCGTTTTTTTTACAAAGTCATAGGCGGCATAGAAGTCGGCATGAAGTATGCCCTTATAGTCTTCGCCCAAAATTGATTTGGGCACTTTAGCCCCCCTGCTTTTGGTGAGATGAAAATAAGTCATCCGACGATTGCAAAAGCACCACAAATACCAATTGGCCCCGTCCATGTTCCATCCGGTTTCATCTGCATGCAGGACAGCCTCATCAGGCAAACCGGCCTCAATTCCTTTATATAGCGGTTCCAACTTATAGCTCATACGGTTTATTATTCCGAAAACCCCGGATGGTGATAAAGGAATTTGAAATACTTCACTACTGAATCGGCTCAACTTTCGATAAGTGGCTCCCAGTTGTTGGCGCATCATGGTTAGTGCCGCTGTTAAATTGGGACCGATTGTGACTGGTGGGCCTTCAAGAGCGTTGGGGTGAATCACCGGGGTATGGCAATGGGAACAAATTCCTTCCCGGTAGCGTTTCTCTATTACCTGCTTGGCTAATGGTGGAATATCTTCAATATATTTACTTCTGAATGCCGGCGTCTCGATGATATGTGATTGACCGCATCCGGGACAAACGTCGGGGGGTGGAATAATTTCCACCGAGTCAACTTTATCGGGGATTGCCCGGGTGTTCCCTATATGGCCTTTTGGAGCGCCACGTTTCTTTTTTTTTCTGCCTTCCGAAGCGTCCCCATCCGGACAAGATTGAGCCGAATTTTCACCACACTCTGAATCTTGGTTTTGATTTCTGCTGATTTGCTTTTTATTTCCTTTGCCTAATACTTTGCGAAGTTGTTGTTTTAATCTCTCATTCTCTTTGCGCAACTGCTCAGTGGCTTGATTAAGATTTTCATTCTCTTTAGTGAGCCGAAGATTATCTTTGGATAAGAAGTCATTGCACATCGCAATCAGGCTATAAGCGGTTCTTTGCCATTGCAATCGTTCTTTAAGAATTTGGTTCTGTGCTTTATATTCGTCCTCATTAACCGGGCAATACTGATGGTTGTATACACCACAACCTTTCAGGGGCGGTGGGGATTGTTCCTGCTTGCGAAATTCCTTTTTTATCGCCTCGTAACTGGATTTTGAAATTACCGGCTCAAGGTTTTTCAACTCCTCAAATGTTATCCCCAAAAAACTCGCTTCCGTCCTTTCCATTATATTTAGTTGTTTAACTTCTCCCGGAAGTTCTTAACCAGCGGGAATAGATAGATATCTTTGACAGGGACTTGAAGATTCTTGTATCTGTCGTTACGACTTCGCCCCATTGTTTGTCCCACACATATCCAATTGCCCGCCTTGTAGCAGGTGCCCAAAAATCGGCCCCGCTCAACAAAGGTCTCCAGCAAATACACTTCATGACCGTATTTTTCCTGCCAATCCTTGTTGATGCGACGGCATACACGGCCCAAAATGTGGGTGGCTAAATTCGGCACGCGTACCCAGGGCAATATCAGGAATCTCATGTTGTTCGTGATACGGTTGATATTGTTTTGCCGGGTGGCACCATCCCAGCCGATAAAATCATCACGAGTTGCGACCTTCCACGCTGAGGAACCAAAAAGAAGACAACCCAACGGACGATTCTCTCCATCCAAAACAAGGTATTTGAGGTTCTCTCCAACAGAGCCTTTGAAACTCAGATAATGATATTTGAACAAAAGGAAATCAAATAATCCTTGATAGTCTGATTTATGGCTCACGTTAATAATCTCCACCGGCTCTAAATCCTTCAAGCGGCATTCTATTAACGCCGTCGAGTGAAGCATTGGCTCTATCACTCTTTTGACCATGCGATTCGGAGATACGCAACGACGCTCAGGAAGTTTAATATACCCTAACTTTTCAAGTTTCAACAAATAGGAGCGGCAGGCCATATCCTTGAGTTGACCGCTGCAATTTCTCCAATCCCACTTCTCGCTTAAGTACCTGGATAGCTTCCAACGACTCCAAGACGGATGAGATTCTAACAAGGAAACAATCTCATTGATCTCTTCGAGATTCACGTGACGGCCTTGTACAATTAAATTTAATTGATCTGACATAATACACGGATTTTAACATGTTTTGAAAGCAGAGTCCAGTCCATTTGCTATTTATTTTTATTTTTGGTATAATTTACGTAACAAATAGGCCACAAAAAACTCACTCGCCATACACCCAGCCTAACTGTTACTAACAGTTAAGCTGTAAAAAGCGGGGACGGTGCTTGTAAGTATGTAAGTAGGTCAATTATTTTTCTCAATAATCCCAAAAGAAAACCATCTCCCTTGTAGTTTTTATTGAAATTCAATTATTTCCCACCGATACAAGTTTACAAGCACCGTCCCCGGCCTCCCGTCCCCGGCCTCATGATCTGCAGGGCAGGTATGCCCAATTACGCCGGTGACACCTTCATTATACGAAATAAAATCCACAGGGACTCCTCAAATAATCACTGCTTCAATAGAACACATCTGGAACATCTGCCGGTA
>JAAEMC010000400.1 GCA_024225895.1 Desulfobacteraceae bacterium
AAATTACAAAGAAGCAAAGAAGAAATTTCTTTCTCAAGCAGTATGTTCAATTGGATTGCTAAATTCAAATCGGTTGGATCTGTATGGCAGGGATATGAATTTGTAACAAAATGTAAAGAAAGGTAATAAATTGAATATGTTATCGTCTTTTTCCTCATAATAGGATATAGATATCCAAAACATCTCCCCAAAATTATAGACAGCCAGGGGAAACAATATTTGGTCTGAAACCCAAAACAGGATGGAGGCATAAAAAGAATGCGACTTTTACTTATTGAGGAGGATACTCATATTGCTTCTTTTATCCATAAAGGGATGAGAGAATCTGGTTTTGCTGTAGATCATGCCAAAGATGGCGAGGACGGCCTTCACCTGGCGTTAACCGAACTTTATGATGCCATGATCGTGGATCTGATGCTTCCCAAGATGAACGGGTTGTGGATTATTGAAACCATGCGGATGCAGCAAATCAATTCACCCGTCATCATCTTAAGCTCCAAATTGACGCTGGATGACCGAATCCGGGGATTGCAGGCTGGCGGGGATGATTACCTGACCAAACCTTTCGATTTTCCTGAACTGCTGGTCCGGGTTCAGAGCCTGATCCGCAGAACAACCCGGATCAGTGAAGCTAACACCATCACTTGCGGGGATCTTAGTATGGACCTGGTCACAAGGGAGGTCAAAAGGGCTGGAAAATTTATTACGCTTCAGCCCAGGGAATTTTCATTATTGGAGTTCATGATGCGTAATCAGGACAAGGTGCTTTCAAAGACCATGATCATGGAGCAAGTGTGGGATTACCATTTTGATCCTGGAACAAATGTGGTGGAGGTGCGGATGTGCAAGCTGCGGGAAAAAATCAATAAAGGATTTGGCCAAAAACTAATCAATACAGTATACGGGGCCGGGTATGTTCTAAAAAAGATATGTGATCAGTGATACCCCCTTGCCCATAATCGAATTTCGAAGTAAAATCCTTGACTTCCTCTTATATTCTGTGCATTCCCAAGATAGGGTTTTTAACATTCCATGATTTTAATAAGGTGTGCATATGGCTTCTTCCTTTTTAACCAGAAACAGTATGCTGGCCGGCAATATGGCTGCAAACTTAGCCGGAATACTGATATTTAAGATCCTAAAGAACTTTGGGGTTTCTACACCCACGGAGCAGGCGGATTTAATTTATTCGCAAACCCTCTGGGCCTATCTTCCTTGTGCCTTAACTTTATGGTTCTCAATCACATTGTATTATGAGTTGCCGATTCGATCAGTATTAAATAAAATCCTTGCCAAAGAGAAAATTGATCCGGCGCTTAAAAAAAAGGCCAGGCAGCGAATATTAAACGAACCCTTTTTCCTCTTGTCCCTGGATGCATTTTTTTGGGGGTTTGCCGCATTTTTATGCCCTTTTGTTATCCTTGCCAATGGTATTACAGGAAAGTTTTTGCTCCGGATTTTTTGTCAGATATCTTTTATTGGCGTGATTAATGTCACCATTGCCTTTTTTATCTTGGAGCGTATTTTAAGATGGGGACCGATTTCTTTGTTGTTTCCAAAAGGCGGGCTGTACAAGACACCCGGAACCTTGAGGATTAAAATCAAGACCAGGCTTCTGGCTATGCTTATCGGGATCAATATAATCCCTTTGGTCACTCTTTTTCTCATGAGCAAGGGGACCTATACGCCTGAAATCAGCGATCCCGAGCTATTGGTAATCAGACAGGCTGAAATGCTTCTTATCTACCGGCGGGCTGTTCAACTAAGCATCATAAGCTTTTTGAGCCTGGCCTTTGTTATTGTTTTTCTTGTTACGACAAGCCTGACCAGACCCTTTGGAAATATCATCAAAAGATTGAAAGAGATTAAAAAAGGCAATTTTGAGGGGAAAATCAATGTTTTGTCCAATGATGAGATCGGCTATACCTCCGATATGATCAATGAAATGGCCGAAGGCCTGAAGGAAAGGGAACTGATCAAGGATGCCTTTGGAAAATATGTGGCAAAAGAGGTTCGGGACGAGGTGCTTTCCGGCCGTATCCCCCTGGACGGAGAGCAAAAGGAGGTGACGGTCCTCTTTTCTGATTTAAGGGATTTTACCCCCATGATTGAACAATATGAGCCCAAAGAATCTGTAAGGTTAATGAACCTGTATTTCAAGGAAATGGCCTGGGCCATACAGGAAAATAACGGCCTGGTTCTCCAGTTTATCGGGGATGAAATTTATGCTGTATTTGGCGCCCCGATTTATGATGAACACCACTCAACCCATGCAGTGAAAGCCGCCATTTCCATGGAGCAAAGGCTGGGGAATCTCAATCTTGAATTGGAAGAACAAAATCTGCCGGCTTTGGAACACGGGATCGGTATCCATTCAGGCAATGCCTTAGCTGCCAACATGGGCAGCCCGGACCGGATGTCCTACCTTCTAGTGGGTAACACAGTAAATATTGCTTCGCGCCTTCAGGGGCTGAATAAGGAATTTCAGACCAGGACCATACTTTCCCAGGCAACCTACGATGAGCTGGATGTGGGCCAAATGGAGGGTTCCCAGTTTCTCTCTTTGGGACCTGTTGCCGTAAAGGGAATAAAAGAAAAGATTAATATGTTTTCTTTGGATGTGAACGGATGAGACATCTCATTTTGTTTGAGTTAAGTTTTCGAATTTATTAGCCGGGTTTTTTACGATTGCCGCACGCCATTTTAATAGTATAAACCCGGATATTTCATGAAAGTATCTGGGATATGAAATATCCGGGTTAGCCCTTTATCCAGTGGGGCCAGGCCACATTCAATGCCTGCAAAAGAGCCTGTTTTATTTGCCTTTTACATCTTTTTTGCGGATTACCTTTTGCACTAGTCCTGTTTTACATTTAGGACACACTTTCATGTTCCGGTGATATTCCTGCCGGCATTTCAGGCAATACGCGATGCGGATGTTTGTCCACTGAACGTTTTCAGGTTTATTTGATTCTTTGAACTTTATCTTTGTATACATAAACTTTCTGCATTTTAACTGCTTTTTTAGTTCTAAGCAGCGGGTTTTTAGCCCAGTCATACATGACTGCGGTTCCAAGTTCGCCATTTTCTTCAAGCTTGACCTGGTCGATTTTGTCCGGAGTATCCTCTGAGGTGTGGTAATAGGGATCCGGTGACTGGTGAAGGAATACAGATGGTACGCCCGCCATTTCAAAATAGGTGTGGTCGCT
>JAAEMC010000401.1 GCA_024225895.1 Desulfobacteraceae bacterium
AATGACCATTTTCGGCTGTTTTTCTATAAGATGCTCAAAAGCACCCGACCCATCGGGAGTCGCATCTACTAGGAACCCAAGATCTTCAAAAAACCTGACATATTCCATTCTCTCTTTGGGGCTTTCCTGTATAATAAAAATTCTATGTCCAGGCATATCCTTGTCTTTTGACCGGCCTCCTATGTGTTTTGAACACTTATGGATAATTCAAGCGTGGTTAGCCTCTGCCTGGCAAGCCTGGCCCAAACCGAATCGTATGTGGAAGCAACTGTCTCAAATGCCTCTTTTGCTTTTTGGATACTATTCCCCTTTTGATATGCGTCTCCAAGCAAGAACCCCAGGTTGGCCTTTATCCGATCGTCATCGGAAAATCCTAATGCTTTTGAAAATGCATCAGCCGCTTTTACATAGTAACGCAAACCAAGGTATGAATTTCCTAACTCCTTATAAACGTGGGCAAGGATATCATAATTCTCCCCTTTTGCGGAAGCAAAATCTTTTGCCGACCTGACGCGGTATTCGCTTGCTTTTAAAAGATCCCCTTTTTGTTCAAATACATTGGAATGTAAAAATAAGATTTCGCCCTTTTCAAGATATTTTTTTGACCGTTTATATGCTTTTTTTAATGCGGTTGAGGATTTGTTATATTTTTTTTGCGCCAGATATATGTTGCCCATCCTTGTCAGAGCTTCCACATTCTTCTTATGTTTGGGAAATCTTTTTATAAAGGCATTAAACAATGTTAACGCATCCTTGTCTTTTCCGGATTCATCCATCGCTACTCCCAGACCAAACAGCAACTCCGGCGCTCTTTCAGAACTTTTATACTGTTTGTAGGCATTAATCATGTGATTAAAGGATTCTTCGTACAGTCTTGCCTGAAGATATGCCTGCCCGACCTGAAGGGAAATTTTTCTACTGCTCATCCTGTCGATCCGTTCATGATCTTGTTCATACAGTTTGATTACTTTTGTATATTCATCTGCTTTCAGATCCCTGGCATACAAAGTCTCATAGGCTTTTTGCATCAATTTCATCGCTTCATACCGAAGTCCCCTGGGATGGGTGGACAAAAGATCCTCAATCTCCTGGATACATTTTTTATATTCTCCGTTATCCTGATAAATCTCGGCAAGCCGCATCATGGCAATTCTGGAAAACTTGTTATCCGGAAACCGGGTTTTTATCATTTCATAG
>JAAEMC010000402.1 GCA_024225895.1 Desulfobacteraceae bacterium
GAGGCAACTGCTTTATACCCCAACCGGTTATAAAAGGTCATATTGCGGGGTGTAAACGTCTCCAAATAGGTCGGAACACCCAATTTATCTGTTTGTTTTAAAACAGTCTCCATCAATTCGGCACCAACTCCCTGCCCCTGGAATTCAGGAAGGATACCGATAATGGAAAGATACCAAAAGGCCTCGCCAACAAAGGGTTCGGACTGGGTTGACATAAAATCGACAATGGCATTATAAGTGTCCAGACTCCGGCTTCCCATCTGATCAAGCAGAAAATCTTTTTTTTCTACAGATTTTTGGGCCTGCCTGGTTTCATTCAGCGGTTTCAACCAGAGGGAAACACCATATTTATTCTCTTCAGGGAAATAAAGTTCCCCATATTCCTGTGCCTCTTTCATGGAATATTCCAGATAACGCAGCATTGCCTCTCTGGATGATTCATTGTTGCCCGCCGACTTTTCCATGGTTAGATAAAATGCATCGTCACACAGTGCCAGGTACAGCGCCTCAGCATACTCTTTGTAAGCAAATTGAAAATTCATACTAAAAATGTCCTAATCCTAATCCAATTTATATTTCTTTTTTACTTCTTACCCCGTTGGAAACTAAAAATTGCGCAAGTTTCTCATATGACTGGGCCCCCACCAATCGGTTGCCGTTAATCAAGTATGTGGGTGCCGCCATTATTTCCAAGGTTTCTGAAAGTTCCCAATCTGCATCCACGGCCGGCTGGAATTCTCTGCTTTCAAGGATACTTTCAGCCTCCTGGCGGGAAAGACCGGCTCTTTGAGCCACATCCAACAGGACGGGAATCTCGTTAATCTTCAAGCCTTCTGCAAAATAAGCCTGATACATTGCTGTGTGGTATTCATGGCTTTTATTCTGGGTTTCAGCCCATTTGCCAAGCTCCTGGGAAAGCCGGCTGTCTGATATGACAGAGCGCTTTTTAAGGGGCAGGCCTAATTGAGCAGCCTTTTGTGCCAGCAAATCAGTTTTTTCTTTCATCATTTCCAGGTTCCCGCCAAAAACTTCTGCAATGGGAAGACCTGTTTTTGGAAGATCCGGGTGTAGGGGAAATGCCCGCCAGACAATATTTATGTCAAATTCCTTTTCAAGATTTTCAATGTTCTCAGTACTGAAATAACACCAGACACAATTAAAATCCGAAAAGATCTCAAAATCCGCAGTTGCCATTATTATTTAACCCTTATTAGCAGTCATCAAAATTGATCATTCACTATCAAGCTTTTTTTGCATATAACAATAATCTGATCATTGCAATCACAAATAAAGCATTAAAAACAAAAATAACAGCTCTAAAAAAAACAACTTCAAACCCTTGTCTTCCAAAGATCTTAACGTGATAAGACTATGAATAAGCTTTTTAATTATTTTTTTAGATATTGATGAAGTTGTTGCGCTTATTTCCAGAATTGCCCGGCCTTGGCGGCAACAGATTCAGGATAGGTGAATGTCGCCATCTCACCGGATGCAATTTCAAACCCGGTAAAATCGCTGCGAACCCAGGGTGCATAGCTGGATCTTGCCGTTATCGAGACTTTTAAACAGGAGGCAGTGTTCCCATCTTCTATGGACATTAAAGCAAGATTATAAGCATTTCGGTTTAGACTTTTGTAAAACTTTTGGGTGTTTAAAACGCCCCTGGCAAGATCCTGCCACAGGGTCTTATCCTTGGAATCCAAAAGGGAATGGCATGCAGTTGAAATTCCCCATACTTCATAAAACCCGCTGGGGGCAAACGCCGCGACCCATTCCCAAGCTCCTGTTTTGCCTATATACCGTTCCTTTTTGGATTTTTCCGCTGAAAGCAGATCTGAGAAAATACAGCCGTTATTTTGATCTCGATATGCTTTTGCCTGCTGCTCAAGTATCTTGTGGTTATTGGATATCTGTCTGGTTGCATGGACCTGGAGGTGGGGATGAACCAGAGAACCACCGGCACCCGGCAGATGGTTCTGGGTGATTGACATATAAATGGCGGAAGGATCGACACTTTTAACCCGAAAAAGATATTGGGAGCAATTGATAAAACTATCCTGATAGGACTTCAGGCCGGCTGTTCCGATCTCAACATGGTGGGTATTGTCAAACAAAGAGACCGCCGACCATTCCGTATAGGGAAAAAGATTTGGAAAAAGAATGGACTGGTTGTAAGAAAGCCGCCTGTCTTCACTGATTTTTGGATCCAGGCAAGGGGTCATGGTTTCCAGATTCCCCGGACAGAACGGACATTTTTTTTCATCCAGATCTGCTGCAGGCGGATCATAAAGCCGCTCTGTCCCGCGTTCATTTTCAAGGGACCTGCTGGGTGTAATTCTGCATTTTTTTTGGGAAACCGGATCGATTCGTATCTGCTGAACTCTTTCAATACGGTTGCCTGATGCATCCAGGAATTGGGCCGTAATTTCAGATGTCTTAAATTCAATCACCGGTTTTGTCCTCGTTAATTGGTTGTGCCGGATCTTTCCAGTTGATGATTTCATCAGATTTAAGATAGGCTTTCATATTCATGGGTTTCACATCCTGCGACTAACCCGGATATTTCACGAATCGAATTTGTTAAAAAATTTCCATGTAATTGATTGTAATCATAACTGTTTTTAAAAATTCAAATAAAATCTCATGAAATATCCGGGCTAAGGGATTTTCTTCAACATTCTACGATTATAATCTGTCATGTTAGAACATGGCAGATGCAAAATCAATATACCTTGTGATGGCATCAC
>JAAEMC010000403.1 GCA_024225895.1 Desulfobacteraceae bacterium
TGAATTCAGCATCGGCCACAGTATAGTATCCAGGGCAATCCTGACCGGGATGGAAAAGGCCGTAAAGGACATGAAAGACTTGATAAAAGCGCTATGATCATTAAAATAAAAGTGTTAGAATAAAGCAACCATTGACTTTTTCTCAATTAATAATACATGACTCCTAAAAAAAGAATCCTCATAATTGATGATGAATTTGCCATTCGGGAAAGTTTTGGCTCCTTTTTTGAAGATGAAGATTATATTGTTTTCCTGGCTGAGAATGGACAAGTCGGCCTTGATATTTTTTTCAAGGAAAAAATCGATATTGTTCTGACCGATTTACGAATGCCTGTTAAAGACGGCCTTGAAGTAATGAAAGCCATCCACAAGGAACGGCCGGACACCCCTATGATTGTTGTGTCCGGTGCCGGAAGGCAGGATGATATCATAGAAGCCCTGCGCATGGGTGCCAAGGATTACATCACCAAACCGGTTGAGGATATTGAAATTCTCAGCCATGTGGTGCGCCAGGTTCTTGAAAATGCAGCCCTTCTTGAAGAGAACAGATTGTATCGTAAACGCCTGGAAAAAAGTGAGCGCCGCTACAGAACCATAACTGAAAATATCGCAGAAGGGGTGTTCACTGTGGATGAGAACAAGCAGATCAGCTATTCCAACCAGGCATTTTGCGATATGCTCGGTTTTTCCAACCAGAAATTATTCCAAAAAAAAATTGAAGAGATTACAACTCCAGACAGTTTCAAGGAATTTATAAAACATATCAGTTCCCCAAACACCGGGCTGTCAAGCCGTTTTTCCATGGAAATGCTGGATAAAAACGGCCAAGTCGTCCATGTGGAAATGGCCTGTAATCGTGTGTATAATGACGATAATCAGTACAAAAGCACCATTGCCATTGTCCGTGATATCACCAAGACCACCAAACTAAAGAAAAAATATCAGCAATTTCTACTTCGAGAAGAGGCGTCATCCGATGATCTTCTTGCTATCTGCGCTAATTGTAAAAATATCCGGGACGAAAATGAAAAGTGGGTACAGGTGGAAGATTATTTTTCGGATGTGGTCTTTTCCCATGGTATCTGTCCGACCTGCTGTGCAAAATTGTATCCGGATTTTGATCTGTCTCAGTTGGATGATTCAACAGATCCTAATACTGATTAGCATCTTGAACCTTTCCATGGCTTTATTCAATCAGACCAGCCATTTTTGCCGCCTGAGTGACACCATTCTGGTTATTGGAAGCAACCGTTTGATATCTTTCTTTCAGGCGACAGGCTGCATTGGCTACCACAAATGATGCTTTCGACCATTGAAGCAGATCTTCATCATTATAATCATTGCCGACGGCAATGGTGTATTCCGGCCCTGACCCCAGTTTTTTAGCCAGCCATCCAGCAGCCAGACTTTTGGAAACATCCTTATGAAACACCTCTATCCAGGCAGATTCATGATCCAAGGGAGAGGTGGCGTGAATAACACTGAAACGGTTTAAATCGGCTTTTATCTTGTCCAGATGGCCGGGACTAATCCCATTGGGTATAATGGCCAACACTTCTGTAGCATTGCCAAAATCCTCGAGCGATCCGTTTAACGGCTCAGAAAATTGTGAATACAATTCAATGCGTTTATTAAAATCCGGATTGGATCTGGTATGGGATTTATAAACAAAATGCCGGGTATTGGGAACCGATTTGTGGACCATATAGTCCACCCTGTTTTTATCAAAATAACCGGCAATATCCACCACCTGGGAACTCTTAAGCGAATAACTTTTCAAAAGACGGCAGATGGGAAAATCAAGGATACCGGCGCCGGTGGAAACCAGGACATAGTCAATGGGAAAGTCTTGTTCATCCGCCCACGGAGCAATTGTTTTCAGCGCCATTTGAAAAGAGTATACAGACCGGCCCGTGGCAATAA
>JAAEMC010000404.1 GCA_024225895.1 Desulfobacteraceae bacterium
GCCATTGACCAGGACGGTGGCTGTCCGGATCTTATTCTTACGGGAAAGGAAGCCATTGACACCGAAGGTATGCAGACCATGTTCCGCCTGGCAGCACTATATGATATCCCCTGTGCCAATAATGTGGTTGCGGTGAATATTGGCTCAGGCAATACCCGTGTGGAAAGCGAACTTCAGGGAGGGACAACTGAGATATATGATTTGACACTGCCTTGCGTTCTGGGTGCTGGAAGGGGCTTAAATACGCCAAAATATCCTACCTTTCCCGATGTGGTCAAAGCCAGGAAAAAAGAGGTAAAAATCATTGAACTGGCAGAGCTTTCTTTTGAAAAACCAAAAGGATCAATGGCTGTCATAGAATTAACCCCTTTGATCCAAAACCGGAAAGTAAAAGAACTATCAGGGACAAAAGAAGAGATCGCATCCCGGATTGTCCGGATTTTAAAAGAAGAAGCAAAGGTGCTGTGATGGGAAACGTTGGTATTATCATTGAATCGAAAAACCATAAAGTTACGGCAGCCAGTCTGGGCATGATTACCCTTGCAAAATCCCAAGGGGCAGACGTTACCGCTTTTATCCCCCAGGCCGTTGCAGATGCTGTTCAAGCGGATCTGGCAGCACATGGTGTGACCCGGATGGTGGGTGTTTCATTTCCTTCCGGACCGGCCATGGCAACCAATCCGGATATCTGGGCAAGAACTCTGACCCATGCCATTAAAGAATACAAAATTTTAAATGTTTTCGGGTTGTCGTCAGCCAGGGGGAAGAATCTTTTACCTAGGATAGCGGCGCTTTTAGACGCACCGCTGGTCATGGACTGTACCCATGTGGACTTGAAAGACAAGGTTGCCGTTACTTCCCAGTATTCGGGAAAGACCATGGCAAAAATTAAAGTGCATGGTGCTGTGACCCTCTTTGGCATCCGGCCAAAGGCTATTGAGCCCGTAAAACAGAAAGAGGATATTCAACAGGTACTTTTTGTTGCCAAAGACCGGGACGATTCAACATTCAGGGTGGTTGAAGAATTAAAAGATCCGTCGCAGGATTCAGATAGCAAAGGTATCAGCCTATCCGAGGCAGATGTCATTATTGCCGGCGGCCGGGGCATGAAAAATAAAGAAAATTTTGATGTGCTTTTTGCCTGCGCAAAAAAGCTCAATGCCGCTGTGGGAGCTTCCCGGGTGGCAGTGGATTCGGGTTGGGTGCCCTATGCCATGCAAGTGGGACAGACCGGGGAAAAAGTCAGCCCCAAAGTCTATATTGCCTGTGGTATCTCCGGCTCAATCCAGCACTTTGCAGGGATGAAGACATCAGATCTTGTTTTGGCCATCAATACAGATGAAAATGCAGCCATCATGGCCAATGCCGATTATATTATCAAAGGTGATTTGTTTGAAATTATCCCTGAATTGACAAGGCTTTTGGAAGATAGTTAATCAATGAATCAAGCGCGTGACAAATTTTTAATTGATCTGGAAAATGCCGATTTTTTAACGGTGTTTGATGAGTTTACCGATGGTGTTATTGTGGCCGATGCCCAAGGGGTTATCGTCTATTATAACCGGGCCATATCCCGGATTGACGAATTAAAGACCGAAGACGTCCTTATGTGCATGGTTACCGATGTCTATGACCTGGATGATTCCGAATCCATCATCATGCAGTGTCTGGCAAAAAGAAAGCCGATCATTGACCAGCCAATCTATTACCGGACCCGGATGGGCAAGTTTGCTAATACCATCCACAGCGCCTTCCCCATATTCAACAAAAACAGAATGGTCGGGGCCATCTGTTTTGTCAGGGACTATAGTATGCTGGTGGACACCCTTGCCGCCATGCCGGTACCGGAAAAGGATAAAAGATATAGCAATGCGGCCATTTCCTTTGATACTATCATTGGTGAGGATCCTGTTTTTGGTCAGGCCATCAATTCCGCCCGAATGGCATCGGAAACCCCCTCTCCTGTGATGCTTTACGGCGAGACCGGAACCGGTAAAGAGCTTTTTGCAAGAGCCATCCATAATCAAAGTTTAAGAAGTGATCAAAAATTTACGCCTGTAAACTGTGCGGCCATACCTGAAAACCTATTGGAAGGGATCTTGTTCGGCACCTCAAAAGGTGCGTTCACGGGTTCAGTAAATAAAGCAGGCCTTTTTGAAAGGACCTCTAACGGGACTATTTTCCTGGATGAAATCAACTCTATGCCTGTGGGGCTGCAAGCCAAAATCTTAAGGATTATTCAGGAAAAGAAAGTCAGGAGGGTGGGGGCTTTAAAAGAGATTGAAATTGATCTGAAGATCATCAGTTCCGTTAACAAAGATCCCCATATTGCCATTTCAGACGGTACGTTGCGGTCTGATCTTTTTTATCGTCTGGGCGTGGTTTTCATTCACATTACCCCTTTACGCAACCGGCTTAACGATTTGCCCATCCTGGTCGAGCATTTTGTTGAAAAGCACAATGAAATTCTTCAAAAAAAGGTGGATAAAGTTTCCGAAGATGTCATGGAGTTATTCAGAATTTACAACTGGCCCGGAAATGTCAGGGAGTTGGAACATGTGCTTGAAGGGGCCATGAATCTTGTGGGTGAAGAATCCACCATTCGGATACGGCATCTGCAATCCCATTTTTCCAACTGGTCCGTCAGCCAGCGACAGAAAACAGCTGCGCCTGCATTGCCGGTGCGCGAGTCATCTGAAGTAAAATCGACAGACAAGGTAATTTCATCCTCTGGTCAGCCTAATCTAATCAAAGACAAGGCAGAGCATGAACAAAAAGTTGTTAAGCAGGCCTTGACCCAATACCGGGGCAATATTTCCAAATCCGCTGCCAGCCTGGGCATCTCCCGCCAGCTTCTCTACTATAAAATCAAAAAATACAAAATAGACCGCCAACAGTTTGGGTAGATAACAAAATCCTCCGATCAAACCGAATTGGTTCAACCGGAGGAATGATTGATTTTAGCTTGCAGGTTGATGCTTGTAATAATCTGCTTGGGAAGGCGGTTCCAACGTTTTTCCCAAAATCAGGTCACAGGCTTTTTCCGCAACCATCATGGTGGGCGCATAGATGTTTCCGTTGGTTACAATGGGCATAACCGAGGCATCTACTACACGAAGCCCTTCGACGCCATGTACTTTCATGGAATCCGGATCTACCACTGCCATATCGTCTTTGCCCATCTTACAGGTGCAGGATGGATGCAATGCTGTTTCCGCATCCTTGGCCACCCAATCCAGGATTTCTTTGTCTGTTTTTACATGGGAGCCCGGAGAAATTTCACCACCGTTAAATTCGTTAAAAGCCGGCTGGTTCATAATATTTCTTGCACAATGAATGGCTTCCACC
>JAAEMC010000405.1 GCA_024225895.1 Desulfobacteraceae bacterium
CGGACATTATTGGCGTAATTTAGATATGATCTATTTGATTTAAAGGGCAATATCGCTGATATCGAAATAATTTTAATGAAATATTCGGGTTAGAGTCGATTTAGAACATATTTTTCTATTATTTCAAGAATTTGTTCCCGCTTTATGGGTTTGGATATATAGTCATCCATTCCTGCGTTAAGGCATTTTTCCCGATCCCCTTTCATGGCATGGGCCGTCATTGCAATAATGGGAGTGGACTGCCTTTTTATTGATTTAATCTCTTTGGTTGCGGTGATGCCATCCATCTTGGGCATCTGCAAGTCCATAAGGATCAGGTCATAGGCTTGGGGAGAAATTTTTATCTTGTCAACCGCCTCTTGCCCATCATTGGCGATCTCGATATAATATCCTGCTTTAAAGAGCATTAACTGGGTAAGTTTTTGGTTGACCGGATTGTCTTCGACCAACAAAATGCTGACGGAATGCTTCATATCTTCCATCAGTGAATATTGGGTCATGATTTTTTTATCTTTGATTTTTTTATCCGGGTGAATTTGTTCTTTTTTCCCAATGAGCCGTTCGATCATTTGAAAAAGCCTGTCCCGGAAAAAGGGTTTACTTAAAAAACCGTCAAATCCTGTCTCCTCACATAACTTGGCGTCTCTTTCAAAGGTGGAAGAAAGTGCGATTATGATGATGTCCCCAATTTTGTACCTGGGGTCACGGACCATTTCGCATAAATCAAAGCCACTGATATCCGGCATCTGGATATCTGTAATCAAAATATCAAATGGATTTTCCTGTTCAATGGCTGTTTGCAAATGCGGAATAACCTGTTTGGGATTTAAAAGACCAATTATGAGCTGATTTTCTTTTTCAAAGGTTTTTATTAATAAATCCAAGTTGGTTTCATTATCATCTACTGCTAATATTCGTTTCGATTTCAGGGATACCGGCAGAATCCGCCGGGTTTTAATTGACGTTGATTTTTTGACCTGGCTGGTGAAATGAAAACAGGCCCCTTTTCCGGTGTCGCTTTCTGCCCAGACATCTCCGCCCATAAGATGGGCAATCTTTTTGCTGATGGCAAGGCCCAAACCGCTTCCTTGGTATTTTCGGGTTATTGATTCATCCACCTGTTGAAATGTTCTAAAAATAATACCCAATTTGTCATCAGGAATACCAATACCCGTATCACGGACACATATATGCAGTTTGTACAGATCTTCTTTTTGTCCGTTTATGCCTATTGAAAGTTCAATCTCGCCTGATTCCGTAAATTTTGTGGCATTGCTCATCAGGTTTGTAATTACCTGCCGCATGCGCAATGAATCCCCTTTCACTTGAGTGGGAACATCATCGTTAATGCGGTAAATAAGTTCAACAGGTTTGTTTTTCAACCTGGGTTTTACGATATTGCATATATCGTGGCCCAATAATTCAAGGTCAAAATCGGTATCTTCTATTTCCAGCTCTCCTGCTTCAATTTTTGAAAAATCCAGTATGTCATTGATCAGAGATAATAATGCCTGGCCGGAGGTCTTAATGGTGTCGGCATAATCCTTTTGTTCTTCAGTCAAATCGGTGTTGAGCAGCATGTCTGTGAACCCAATCACCCCGTTCATGGGAGTCCGGATTTCATGACTCATGTTTGCCAGAAAATTACTCTTTGCCACATTGGCTGATTCTGCCTGTGTCTTTGCCAGTTTCAGGCGACTTTCCGCTTTTTCCCGTTGGTTCAGTTCTTTTCGGGCTATTTTCATTGAAGCTGATGAAAGATTTCGCATTCTCTCAGCATTTTTAGCGGTGAAGGACAAATATAAATTGGTTGTGTAAATGGCGGCGATTTTTAAAAATTCATATGTCCAGGAAAAGGTCCGGCCATCCACAAACTGGATATAAAGCAGCATGCAGGCATATATAATAACAGTAAGGTGGGACATGACCCGGACCCGTTTATAACTGATGGTAATCTGATCTGCTACACGGACAATAACTAAAAAGAACCACCAGCTCTTTTCTCCGCCGGTCAGGTAAATGAAAAGTACAATGAAAAAAAGATCCGCTATAAGGAAAAGTTCACTCAGATTGATCCTTTTTACGCGCCTGTAAAATCGATTGAGAATGATCCAGGAGAATAAACAATAGGACAGGGAAAGTAAGCAAAAGAAGGCGGCAGAAGGCAATAAAAATGATCCTAAAACAATTTTATTATACAGGATAAGAAAAAGGCTGGTGAGGGCATAGGCCAATACCCTCAGACGGCTCATGTCGATTACATGGACCCGGAATAATCTGTCCTCTTTTCTTCTTTTGGCTTCATCTGGATCAGTATAAATTTTAATTGCGGCCATTGAATAATCCTATTGTATCAATGATCTTTTGTCAGCTATTTTTTAGTAAAAATTGAGCATGCAAAATTAATATTCGGGGAAGTCTTAATGGTTTTCATAATGCCATGGGAGCGCACAATATGCCAGTAGATATTAATAGCATTGATAAAAAAAATAATTTTTCAATTGTTGCAAAGTTAAACTTTTTTCACAGGGCATGGTGCCTGTCGTGAGTATTTTTTTCCTGTTTTTTATCTGGATAAAGTCATTTTTTTAGGAGGTCATTGTTTTTTATTCAGTATTTGCCTTAATACTTGACAC
>JAAEMC010000406.1 GCA_024225895.1 Desulfobacteraceae bacterium
CCTTTGATAATTACCTCCAGTACAAAGGATTATTTTTATTTAAAGGCCATGATCGCCAGCGCATTCACGATACTGGCCGCAATATTAGAACCGCCTTTTCTTCCCTTGTTGGTTATATAAGAATAATCCAGGGTCATCAGCTCATCCTTTGACTCTGCTGCATTTACAAATCCAACTGGGAATCCAATGACCAGTGCCGGACTTACCTTTTTTGCACGGATCAAATGGATCAGTCTTAATAATGCTGTGGGTGCATTGCCCACCACATAAATCCCGTCTTTCATATCTGCTGCTGCCGTATCAACGGCTGCCTGGGCACGGGTAATACCTTTTTCTTTTGATATGGCTGAAATATTTTTATCTGCAATCAGGCATTTCACCTGTCCACCAAACGATTCGATCTCTTTTTTCCTGATGCCCACACGGGCCATGTTGGTATCTGTTATAATAGTGCATCCACTTTTGATGGCACCTATACCTTTTGATACAACATCTTTGGAAAACCGGACAGTATTAAGATATTCAAAGTCTGCTGATGTATGGATCATTCTCCTGACAATAGGCCATTTTTCTTGGTCAAAGCCATGGTCGCCTGCTTCCTTGTCAATAATTTTAAAACTTAAGTCTTCTATTTCCTGGGGTTTCACGTTCTTTTCACCTGTTTATTGATTCTTCTTTATAAAAACAGATTGTTAAATACCACTTTTTGAATCTGTATTGCAACCAGCCAGATTACTCTGATCCACCATCAAGACTCCTCCTGTCGCGTTGCCTGCACTCGCTCCTCCTTAGCAGAGTATGACTTTATGACTTATACGCCTTTAGTCGTCACTTCCTGGTTACAAAGATGCAATCTGTCTTAAAAAACTGTATCGGTGAATCAGTTTTTGCCAATTGGTCCACCGCCGAATACCGCCTTTCAGGCTGTAAATTTTTTTAAATCCTTGCTCTGCCATTATAGATGCCGCCACCCGGCTTAAATGGCCTGTATTGCATACAAGGACGATCTGCCTGTCCTGGTATTCTCTGTAAGCCTTGAAAACAAAAATATCCTTTAAATAATCATCAAAGAACCGGAAAATAGAATCCTTAATATGGGCTTTTTTAAAGGATTTTTTATCCCGTAAATCTACAATAAAAAGATTGGTTTGCGCCATGGTTTCCATTAGCTGCGGCGGAGTAATTTCGCTATATCCCCTACCGAAAAAAAAATATTTAACTATCTTTGAAAGATCCATTTCAAAACGATATTTAAACGAATTTCGGATTATTTCACTGATCATACCCACGTCTAAAAAATTCTGGATGGTTTCCATTATAATTAATATTTTCAATTTACTACCCTCTTTTTTATTTCATCAACCCAATACAACAGGCTTTTGAGCTTCAATATAGCCGGACACCACATATTCACCCACTTTACTGCCGGGCAACCATTCATCAATAAGTTCCTGGCTGGCCTTTTTTGGGGTAATCCGTATTTTTTCAAACCCGGCTTTTTCAAGCATTGTACGGGTCTCTTCAATAGTGGCAGCACCACCGATACAAGCTGCAA
>JAAEMC010000407.1 GCA_024225895.1 Desulfobacteraceae bacterium
CATATGGCGGATAAGGGATTTTTAGCCGGCTTAATTCAAAGGTTTAAGAAAATGGATGGCAGATACAAGTGGATAATTGGTCTTTTAATCGCTTCTTTTATCCTATTCAGAAACTATAAAACCACTACATTCAGGGTGCTTGATGCCGAGACTAAAAAACCATTAGAAGGGGCAGTGGCCCTTGCCATGTGGTATGGTTCTAAAGGGTTGCCGGGATTATCTTCAACCTATACAGCTAAAGCTGTCGAAGCAGTATCTGATGAAAACGGAATTTTAAAATTAACCGTCATGGGCAAGTATGCCAGGTATAAACCCAGTCTGAAGATTTATAAACCCGGCTATGTGGTGTGGGATTCCAAATTAATTTATTTAGGCTACAGAGAAAATGATGTGACGCGACCGCTACAGAAAAGAAGAGAAGGCTTTTCCATGAAAGACCAGGACGTGTTTCTGGAATCGTGGAAGGACAATTATTCATTTATCAGTCACTCCTTTTTAATTGACACTTATACCGACCTTGAGGATGAAGCCGGATTGAAAAACTCAAAGTATGATAAAGCAATAGAATATGAAAGACTCTTTTATATTGAGGAGCGAAATTCTCTTATCGAAGAATATAAATCTCGTTTAAAAAAACAGGAGAAAAAATGATCAAGCAAATCTTTTATTCCATTGCCTTTTGTATGTTGATTACATCTTCTGCCTTTGCCTTTGATAATAAATCATCACATCCGACAATTACTCAAAAAGCTTTAAAAGACAACATTACATTCAAGACAAAGTTGAAAGAAAATTTTGGATTTGAAGACGGATTAAAGACCAATCTTCCCAATGGGCTTACCGATGGCAGAAAGAAACATAGGACTATAACCGAATGGCTCAAACAGGGAGCCTATGAAGAAGATGAACCCCAATGCAGAGCGTCCAATCATTTTCATAATCCTTTGCTACCCTGGGAGCAAGCTTAGTTTACAGATTATATTTATTGTGACAGAGGAGTAAACAACATATGGCGGATAAGGGATTTTTAGCCGGCTTAATTCAAAGGTTTAAGAAAATGGATAGCAAATACAA
>JAAEMC010000408.1 GCA_024225895.1 Desulfobacteraceae bacterium
TTGAAAACCTTAATGACCCAGATGCAGGCATCTCCTCCAATGTTGGAAAAATAAAAGGAGGAATCGGTCCCAATACGGTCGCCCAGCATGCAAAGGCCCAACTGGACTTTCGATTTGTCGCATCCAAAGACAATGCAAGGCTTGAAAAAAAAATCAAGGAAATCTGTGCAAATACATTAACACCTGGCACCTCATCCAATCTTGAAATCGTAAGCCACCGCCCCCCCATGCCCGAAACAAAAGAAAATACAGATCTTTTTTTAAAGATGGTATTAGTTGCACAGAATCTTGGGATGAAGATTGTTCCACAGATTCGTAATGGGGTCTCTGATGCCAATATAATAGCGCTTGCCGGTATCCCTGTGCTGGACGGTTTGGGACCTGTTGGTTCAAAGGATCACAGCAAGGATGAATACATTGAAAAGGCAAGCCTTTTGGAACGCACTATATTGTTTGCATGTTTTCTGGCAAATTCATAGCCTGAATATTTTATGAAATACTCGAATAGATTATGGCCAAAAACATGTTATAAAATCAATTTGGCAGTACTTTTCAATTAAAGAGGGCTTTTTAAGAATGGCTGAAAAACCATTGAAAAAACTCGGTTCTAAAGCAATGCTCCTTTTGGTGGTCAGCATGCAAATTTTCATAAGCAGCTGCAGCACCGAGGACTCCTCCCTTTCTTATTTGGATACAAAGCTTGCGACTGTCCTTTTTCAGGACTTTGAAATCCCCAAGTTCCCCACGCCATCTGAACAGCTCAATTATGCGAAAAGCGGATTTGCTGATCCAAAAGAAAAAAAGGCAGCACTGGAAGCTGTGGCAGGCATTTTTCCTGATGCAAGGCTCCAATGCGGCCAGGCCGCTCTTACCCTTGCCTATTTAAAATTAGGGTTTAATTACCGGTTTGCCGATGAGGGACAATGCCGCCAGGCAGTGGCTGCGTACCAGGATGTGATTATCAATTTTAGCGACATGCCTGAAGTATTGGTAAAGGCGTATTGGTACCTGGGCTGGATTCATTGTGATCTTTTGGGACAAAAACAGGTGGGCTTGGAATTTTACCGGCATATTGTCAAAACTTATTCTGACCTTTTTTTAGATATTTCCTCCCCGGTGCCCTGGATCAGCCTGGTCTATCCCTTAAACGATATCGATGATGCAAAAATGGATGGGGAATCACGTAAAACTTGGGCTGGCCTTGCTTTGCTGGAAATCATACATCATTCCAAAAGCACGGATGAAATCTGGTCTGCCTTTGAAACTTTGTGGCTAAACTATAAAAGGAATTATGCCACCGGCCTTGCGCTGAATCACTTGTTGAAAGATCCTTCGTTCAAAGCAAAAGCCGTATCTTATGCAAAAAACTTCTTAGAGCTAAACATTGCCAATGCTTATCTGGCCAAAGAAATCAATAAGAATGCAGGAGGGTGACCCACAATATGTGGATAAAAAATAATCTGACCGTTTTCATGCATTCGTTCCAGATCAGAGTTTTTCTTGCGCTTACCCTGGTATTGTTTATCTTTATTCCGGGTACTGGATATCTTTGTTATCTGCAGGCAATGCGGGTCACTCAAAAACAGATGCAACAATATGCTTTGGGAACGGCAGCCCAGATATCCAAGCGGGTGCAATCCTTTTTATCCCATCACACCTACAACGTGAAACTCATCAAGTCTTTTTTTGAAAACAACCTTATTGACCATGCAGATGATAAAGATATCTTAAAACACTTTTATCTGTTCAAGCAGGACCATCCTGAGTTTGTCAATATTAACTATGGGGATACAACAGGGCGTTTTCTCATGGCGCCGGCCCAGATCCCTGAAGTACATAAAACCTTTGATCCCAGGGTCCGGCCCTGGTATCAGGGGGCTATTTCATCCAAAAGATCCCATTGGACCGATGTCTATTTGTTTGCCTCTACCCAGAAACCGGGCATGACTGTCTCCGTTCCCATCTATGACAAAAAAAACCAGCTAAAAGGGGTTTGCGGCATTGATATTGATATCTCTGCGCTCTCACGGTTTTTAAGAGGAATCAAGATTGGAGAACAGGGCCTTGCCTATATATTTGAAAATAAAAACGGACGTGTAATTGCCCATCCCGGTCTGGTTCAGCTACCGTGGAATTCCGCCCACATAGATCTATTACGAACCTGCCTTACAGATCTGAAAACCAAGAACAAACAATTTGGCATGTCCACATTCAAGGGGGAAAACTTTTTTACAGCCTATACGAATTATCCTGAAAACAACTGGACCGTGGGCGTAACCCTTCCTGTTTCCGATTTTTTCAAAAATGTAAAAACAATCCGCAAGGCCATCATTTCCCTGGTGGTTGTGGGAATTCTTTTATCCAGCTTTTTAAGCTATTTGCTGGCCATGACCATTGTCAGACCCCTAGATGAACTCAAACAGGGTATCGAGCGAATCTCCAACGGCGACCTGGACTATAAGGTCAAGATCACTGATCCGGACATTGCCTCTGTATTAGCAGGCTCTTTTAATCAAATGGCAGCCTCTTTAAAAGAAAGCCATCTGGAATTGAAAAACACCTATGCAGAACTGGCACAAAAGGAAAAACTTGCGGCCGTGGGGCAGATGACGGCCAGTATTGCCCATGAGATAAAAAATCCTCTGGGTATTATCCTGGGATCAGCCCAGGTTGTGTCCAACAGTGAAAAACCACCTGAAATGAGAAAAAAAGCCGCCCGCTTCATCATGGAGGAAGTGGAACGTCTCAACAAGACCCTTACTTCATTTTTAGAATTTGCCAGACCCACGGCACCTTTTTTTGCAAAAACCGATATCATTGCGCTACTCGAAGAAATTTTAGCATCTATCCAGGAAAGGTATGCAGACAAAGGGTATGAAATTATCAGGGAATTTGACGCATCTTTTCCCAAGATATATGTGGATGCAGATCAAATCCGTGAGGTCATTCTCAATGTCTTTATTAATGCTGCCCAATCCATGCCCCAGGGCGGAACAATAAGATTCCGGGCCAATATTAAGAAGGGAAAGATGTCTGTAATAGGTAAATCAGTCGCAATAGGCCCCCCCCCGCAACAAGAAAATGATTACCTTTCCATTGCGATCATTGACCAGGGCTGTGGAATGAGTGAAGATCAATTACACAAAATTCTGGATCCTTTTGTCAGCTTCAAAGATGATGGCACAGGACTTGGACTGTCCATTGTTGCCCAGATCATCAAGCTTCATCAAGGCGCCATGACTGTAAAAACAAAAGAGGGTAACGGCACCCGGTTTAATTTACTATTTCCGCTAACATTGCAGGAGAATGAGAATGTCAGCTAACGTACTTATTATTGAAGATGAAACCCGGATGAGAGAAGTCATTAAAATGCAGCTTTCCGATTTAGATTTACATATTCTCGAAGCTGTGGACGGAGAACAGGCTGTTGACATTTTTGAACAGGAAACCGTACACCTTGCCATTACTGATTTAAAACTGCCAAAAAAAAGCGGTATGGATGTCCTGGCCCACATCAAAAGCAATGATCCGGAAATCCCTGTAATTGTTATCACGGCCTACGGATCCATTGAAAATGCTGTTAAAGCCATCCAACTTGGCGCCTTTGACTATGTAACCAAACCCTTTAAAGAGGAAAAACTCAAATCCAGCGTGGTCAAAGCCCTGAAAATCAGCCGTCTGACATCCGAGGTCCGGTATCTGCGCCAGGAGATTGAGGACCGGTATGATTTTAATAATATTGTGGGGGACTCCCCCATTATCTGTGATGTGCTCAAACTTGCCGGAAGGGTGTCCAAAACAGACACCACAGTCTTGATTACAGGTGAAAGCGGAACCGGAAAAGAACTACTCTCCAGGGCAACCCATATTAACAGCCAGCGCTTTTCCAGCCCATTTCTGACCGTAAACTGTGCCGCCATACCTTCTGCACTTTTGGAAGCAGAACTATTCGGCTATGAAAAGGGCGCTTTTACCGGAGCGCACAAGCGCCAGAAAGGAAAATTTGAAATCACTTCAGGCGGGACCCTGTTTTTGGATGAAATCGGGGATATGGAACTCAATGTTCAGGCCAAACTTTTGCGAATACTTGAAACCCAGCAATTTGAGAGGCTTGGGGGCAGCAATACCATCAAAACAGATGTTAGAATCATTGCCGCCACCAACAAAGATCTTGAAAAAATGGTGGCCGCCAAACAATTTCGCGAAGACCTCTATTATAGGGTCAATGTCTTTCCCATTCATATCCCGCCCCTGCGCAACAGAAGAGATGATATCCCATTGCTTTGCAACCATTTTCTCAAGGCTTTTTCCAAGTCTTTGGGACGAAAACCTCCGGAGCTCACAGAAAAAACCATTGATAAGCTGTACAACTATCCTTGGAAAGGCAATATCAGAGAGCTGAAAAACGTGCTGGAACGGGCCATGATCCTTTCAATGGGGGACAGGATCACCAGCCGGTATGTTATCTTAAATGATCCCAGGGAAGAACCAATGGAAGATATGGATATTGAACAGCTCATCCCAAATATGTTTACCCGATACGGCTTGACTTTGGAGGGATTGGAAAAAAAGTGTATCCGATTTGCCATGCAGTCATCAAATCAAAACGTTTCCAAGGCTGCCAGAATTTTAGGTCTTTCCAGGGCAACGCTGCGCTACCGGCTGGAAAAACTGGAAAATAATAATACGTAATCCGTCAATCGTTTTTGAGAATAGAAAGAAAGGCGGATTGCGGTATCTCCACTGAGCCGACCATTTTCATCCGTTTTTTACCTTTTTTCTGCTTTTCAAGCAGCTTTCTTTTCCGGGAAATATCACCGCCATAACACTTGGCAGTTACATCTTTGCGATAAGCTGAGATGGTTTCCCGTGAAATTATTTTCCCGCCAATGGCTCCTTGAATCGGGATTTTAAACTGCTGGCGGGGAATTTCCTCTCTTAATTTTTTACACGCAACCCTGGCCCTTGCCACGGACTTGTCCCTATGGATTAACTGGGACAGGGCATCCACCCTTTCACCATTGATTAAAAAATCGAGTTTTACCAGATCGGTTTCCTGATACCCGGCTATATCATAATCAAAGGAGCCGTATCCTTGAGTTACACTTTTTAAGCGATCATAAAATTCATACACTACTTCAGCCAGTGGTAGTTCAAATTTCATTTCCATGCGGTTGGAGGTCAGATATTGATAATTTTTACTGACCCCGCGGAATTCATGGCAGACCTGCATCACATTACCCATGTACTTGTCCGGCACAATAATGGAGGCATCTATAAAGGGTTCCCTGATTTTAGAAATTTCAGCAGGATCTGGATATTCCACAGGGTTGTCTATTATTTTCACCTCACCGTCGGTCCGGGTGATTTCATACTGAACAGAAGGAGATGTTAAAATCAGAGAGATATTATATTCACGTTCCAGGCGTTCCTGGACAACCTCCAGATGCAGCAGGCCTAAGAAACCGCAACGATATCCAAACCCCAATGCAACAGAACTGTCTTTCTCATAAATTAAAGAGGCATCATTAAGTTTGAGTTTTTCAAGGGCTTCTGTAAGCTCCTCATAATCATCCGATGCCACAGGATACATGGATGAAAAAACCACTGGAGTGGGCTCTCTGAACCCGCTCATGGCTTTTTTGCATCTTTTATCCTTCATGGTTACCGTATCACCGATACTGACATCTGAAATATTTTTAATTCCGGCAATAAAATATCCCACCTGCCCTGCCACCAGTTCCTTTTGAGGATTTCTCTGAATCTGGAAAAGCCCCACTTCCTCCACCTTGTACTGGGCATTGCTGGACATGAATTGAATCTTGTCCCCGGGTTTGACGCTGCCTTCAAAAATTCGGAAATGGACAATGGTACCGCGGAAGGCATCATAATGGGAATCAAAAATCAGGGCTCTAAATGAGCCTGTTTCGTTCACATCCGGTGCAGGGATACGATCCACAATGGACTGGAATATCTTATCCACACCCGTACCCGCCTTGGCAGATACCTGGAGTACGTCCTCGATGTCTAATCCGAGATCTTCTTCGATCTGATCTTTTACCCAGTCAATCTCTGCTGACGGCAGATCAATTTTATTAATTACAGGTATAATTTCCAGGTCATGTTCCATGGCAAGGTATAGGTTGGCCAAGGTCTGAGCCTCAACACCCTGACTGGCATCCACAAGTATTAAGGCACCTTCGCAGGAGGCCAGAGCCCGCGACACCTCATAGGAAAAATCCACATGGCCAGGGGTGTCAATCAAATTTAACAGATACTCTGTGCCGTCTTTGGCAATATAGGGCAATGAAACGGTCTGGGACTTGATGGTGATCCCTCTTTCCCGTTCAATATCCATTGAATCCAGTATCTGATCCTTCATATCTCTATCTGAAATAATCCCGGCCAGCTGAATTAAACGGTCGGAAAGCGTGGATTTTCCATGATCGATATGAGCAATAATGCTAAAATTTCTTATATTCTGTTTATTTAACTTCAAAAGAGCTCCAAACTTAGAGTTGACAAAAATCATCTATCCCGATAACGTGAAAACTATATATTTATCAATTGTGTTAAAGAGTGTCAAGATAGTCTCAACAAGCAATTTGACATTCGAGGACTTGGCTTATGGAATACTCTATCTTGATTGTGGATGATGACGTTTCCATTACGGAATCTGTTGAAGAGTATTTGCAAATCCTCAATTATAATGTAATCACCGCCCCAAATGCCGAACAGGCTCTTAAAATCCTTAATAAATTCAAAGCCGATGTTATTTTGACCGACATTATGATGAATGAAATGGATGGCCTCGAACTGACAAAACAGATCAAGGAAAAAGATCCTACTACTGCCGTCATGGTGATGACCGGTTACAGTGCGGAATACTCCTATGAAAACGCCATACAGGCCGGCGCCAATGATTTCATTTTTAAGCCTTTCCGGTTTGAAGAACTGGATCTTCGAATCAAACGGGTCTTAAAAGAATCCAAAATGCTCAGAGAGCGAAATCGCATGCTCAAGGAAATGGAACAATTGGCCATTACGGATGCTTTAACCAAGCTCTACAATTCCCGCTATTTTTTTTCCCAGATTAAAGCGGAAATCGAGCGGTTTGAGCGCTACGAACGTCCTTTATCCCTGTTGATCCTGGATATTGATTTTTTCAAAGACTACAATGATAAATGGGGTCACCTTGAAGGAGACAAAGTCCTGATGAATATCGGTATTATTATCCACGAATGCATACGGAAGATGGATACTGCCTACCGGTATGGCGGGGAAGAATTTGCCATCCTCCTGCCGGAAACCGATCTTAAAAAAGCTTGCCTGGTAGGCAATAGAATCCGAAAGACCATTGGCAAAACCCGTTTTCGCCCCAAAAAGGATGCCGATGTATCCATCACTATAAGTGCCGGTGCCACAACATTCATTAAAGAGGAAGACTTTCACGTCTTTATTAAACGCTGCGATATGGCGCTTTACAAATCAAAGGAAGCCGGCAGGAACAAACTGACCGCATTTAATTCCGACTGATATTGAATATTTAATCTACCTGACATGCCCATCGCCAGGAAAGTTACGAAATTTGCTATAAACGAGTTTACTTCTGATTAATCCCCATACTCAAATCAACAGAGCATGCCTGGTGAGTAATTGCTCCACAGGAGATCACATCCACCCCTGTTGCAGCAATCTTGTTAAGTGTATCCAAAGACACATTACCGGAAGCTTCGACAATGGCCCGGCCTTTAATATATTTAACAGCTTTTTTCATCTGCCCAAGGTTCATATTGTCAAGCATGATCACTTCGACACCGGCATTCAAAGCTTCTTTCACCTCATCCATGGACGAGGCTTCCACCTCGATTTTCATCAGATGGGAGACACGGGCCCGCACGGCTTCAACAGCATTTTTAATACTGCCTGCCACAATGATATGGTTGTCTTTAATCAGGATACCATCATAAAGAGAAAACCTGTGATTACTGGCGCCCCCTGCCCGGACAGCCTCTTTTTCAATGGTTCGCCAGCCAGGGGTTGTTTTTCGTGTATCAGTGAGCCTGATTTTCGTATTATCCAGTGTTTTTACAAATTTCCGGGTTAAGGTAGCAATACCCGAAAGCCGCTGCATGAAGTTTAAGGCAATTCTCTCGGCTTTTAAGAGACTTAAAAGATCCCCTTCCACCTTAAATACGATATCCCCTTTTGTAACATTATCGCCATCTGTAAACACCGAGGTACACAATGATGTCGGGTCAGCCATATGAAAGACTCTTTTAGCAACAGGAATACCTGCAATCACCATATTTTCTTTTGCCACAATGGCGCCCATGCCTGAAAAGGACTCTGACAAAATACTTTCAGTGGTAATGTCCCCCAGGCCTGAATCCTCAAAAAAAGCCAGAGCGATGAGCTTGTCAAGATTATCCATTGTCCATGAGCCCCTTAACTCATTGCCTTAATGCGGGAAAGATTTTGGCTGAGTTTATCATGTTTTTCCTGGAGTCCATCATGCTGGTTTTTTACTTTTTCAATCACTTCTTCAGGTGCCTTATCCAAAAAGCTTTCATTGCGAAGCCGCTTGGAAACAGAGAGAAGCTCCTTGGTATTTTTTCCCAGCTCTTTTTCAATTCGCTGGATTTCTTTGTTAAAATCGATCACCCCTTCCAAAGAGACAAAACAGGTGGTGTTACCAGTGACAGATGATGCACAGGAACCAGGAATATCGTTGACATTACAAAAAGCAAAGTTTTCCAGACGGGACAGGTTCATAACAATAGACTGGTTCCGCTGGATCAGCTCTTTTTCTTTTGAATCGCTCGTATTGGCATGAACATTTAATTTCATGGACGGCTGAATATTCATTTCGCTTCTGATATTACGGATGCCGGAAATCAACTGAAATACAAAGGTCATATCCTTTTCCAGGGCAGGTGCCCTGTCTTTTTCATATATTTTCGGATCATAGGGATAGGATGCCTTCATGATAGAGCCCTGGGTTGCCGGCAAGATGTGATAAATCTCTTCTGTGACAAAGGGCATAAAAGGATGCAGCATCACCAGAATGTCTTCCAAAACCTTTGAAAGCACTGCCCTTGCCGTATTACGCCTTTGCTCACCCTCTTTTTCAAAGAGCGTGGGTTTGGTGGCTTCAATATACCAGTCGCAGAATTCATGCCATACAAATTGGTAGGCTGCAGAGGCAGCTTCGTTGAACTTATAATTCTCAATCCCTTCTTTAACTGCCAGAGACGTGGCTGCTGATCTTGACAGTATCCACTTTTCCGTAAGCGAAAGGGTTTCTCGGTCAATTTTGGTATCCTTGTCAGTGATGTGCATCAATGAGAATCTTGCCGCATTCCACAATTTATTTACAAAATGACGGTACCCTTCCACCCTTGATTCTGACATTTTCACATCTCTGCCCTGGGCAGCAAAAGCAGCCAGGGTAAAGCGGAAGGCATCTGCGCCATAATGATCAATAACTTTAAGCGGATCAATGACATTGCCTTTTGATTTGCTCATCTTTTTACCGTGTTCATCCCTGACAAGGGCATGGATGTAGACATCGTTAAAGGGAACATCTTCCATGAAATGCACGCCCATCATCATCATCCGGGCCACCCAGAAAAAGAGAATGTCAAACCCGGTGACCAGTACATTGGTAGGATAAAAAGTTTTTAAAAGATCAGTATTTTCCGGCCATCCCATGGTGGAAAAAGGCCATAATGCACTGGAGAACCAGGTATCCAGAACATCGGTTTCCTGGATAATTTCAGTTACCCCGCATTTGGGGCAGGCCTTGGGATCTTCTTCTTCTACAATCACCTCACCGCAGGCAGGGCACTTCCAAACAGGAATCCTATGTCCCCACCAGATCTGCCTGGAAATACACCAGTCTCTGATGTTGTCCATCCACTCAAAATAGGTTTTGGACCAGTTCTCCGGAATAATTTTAGTCTGGCCGTTCCGCACTGCATCAGAGGCTTTTTTAGCCAACGGAGCAACTTTTACAAACCATTGTTTGGAAACAGACGGCTCCACAACTGTCCGGCACCTGTAGCAATGGCCCACATTATTTTTCAGCGGCTCCTGTTTTTCGAGCAAGCCCTGTTCTTTTAATTGTTCAACTGCATTTTTCCTGCATTCAAACCGGTCCTGCCCTAAAAATCTGCCGGCACCTTCAAGCATATTTCCGTCATCATCAATGACTTTTACTTTTTCAAGCTTGTGTTTTTCACCCAAAACAAAGTCGTTTGGATCATGGGCCGGAGTAACTTTTAATGCACCGGTTCCAAAGGACATATCCACATAATCGTCTCGGATAATGGGGATAAGCTTGTCTGTCAGCGGCAGGTGGACATGGGTATGTTCCAGATCCTTGAACCGTTCATCTTTTGGGTGAACAGCCACTGCCGTATCCCCGAACATGGTTTCCGGCCGTGTGGTGGCAACGGTTAATCCCCGTTTTCGTCCCTCAAAAGGATATCTGATATAATAAAGGTAAGAGTCTTTTTCTTCATATTCAACTTCAAGATCTGCCAGGGCGGTTTTACACCGGGGGCACCAGTTAATTATATATTGACCCTCATAAATAAGCCCTTCCTTGTAAAGCCTTACAAATACTTTACGGACTGCATCAGACAGGCCTTCATCCATTGTAAACCTCTCCCGGTCCCAGTCACAGGAGGCTCCCAGCCGTTTAAGCTGGTTAATAATGGCACCGCCGGATTTTTCCCGCCATTTCCAGACCTGCTCGATAAAGGCTTGTCTTCCCAACTGGTCCCTTGTCTGCCCCTTGGCAGCCAGGTCCCTCTCCACCACATTCTGGGTGGCAATACCGGCATGGTCTGTTCCGGGCATCCACAGGACATTCACACCTAAAAGCCTTTGATAACGGCACATTACATCCTGGATCACATTATTTAAGGCATGGCCCATGTGAAGAACGCCTGTCACATTGGGAGGCGGTATGACAATCGAAAAAGCTGCTTTGTCACTTTTATCTTCAGCCCTGAAATAACCATTTTCCATCCAGTATGTGTACCATTTCTGTTCGATACCTGATGGTTCATATCCTTTGTCCAGCGAATCCGAACCCATAAAATTAACTCCTAAAACCCTTTATTAATGAAAAAGGGGATCATTTGATCAATCCCCATAACGTTACCTTTTTTTTTCAGCCATATGGTCAGGCTTTTCCAAGCTTGTCAAGCAAGTCTTGAAATCGTTCCTTTATTATTGATATTTCTTTTTCCAAAACATCTTCCATTGTTTTGAGTATCATGGTGTCAATCGTGTCACCAAATTTCTTTTCAATAAGGCTTTCCAGGGCTGCCTGAACCTGGTCCTGGGTCACCTCTTCAATGGCAAGTGATTTTTTAATCTCACTGTCGTCAATATCCAGCTCTTTGGGCGGTTTTGTAGAATTGATCTCTTCGACCATATCGGTCAATTCAATAAATCCATCATCCAAATCATCGGTATCTGCGTCAATAGCGTCGGTTAAATCAAGGATACCATCATCTTCTTGTGAATCTTCTGATACCTCTTCCACAATTTCGGTTAATTCGATAATGTCATCATCTTCAAAAGAATTATCTTCAATCCCGGTTGTGTCGGCCATAAAATCCTCGCTTTATTGGACATTTTAATCAGTTCCATTACCAATGTTCTTTGGACATAGAAAATTATCAAAGTGTACTTGAAGTGTCAACTAATTAAAGCATTCCGCCTTAGGACTCCCCCATGAAACCAAAATTTATTTACAACCTTTTCTATATTGTTTAATACTTAAGAACTATGCCTAAATTTCTCATTGAAAATCATCCGGCACCCAATGCCCGCATTGCCATTACGGGAACAGATGCAAAACATATCTGCAAGGTCTTAAGGCTTTCGCCAA
>JAAEMC010000409.1 GCA_024225895.1 Desulfobacteraceae bacterium
AAAATCGATTTGCTTTTAAGTGATTCCATTTATTTATGTTGCTTTTCGGAACCTATTTTTGGGAATCACCATAGAACGTCAACCTTTTGCAAGGAGTTTATTATGAAACTAAATAGTAAAGCATTTGCCATCACCACTGGATTATGCCTTGGCTTTGGCCTTTTTCTTTTTACCTGGTGGGTCATTGTCTTTGACGGAATCACAAACAATCCCACTTTAATCGGTGCCGCTTACCGGGGATATACCATCAGTCCTTTAGGCAGCTTCATTGGTCTGGGCTATGGATTGATTGACGGCTTTGTCTTTGGCTATATATTTTCGTGGGTATATAACAGGCTGGCAAACTGATAACCTTGAAACAGATATTGCTGGACACCTGATTTATTCAGTATCAAATCCCGGCGCCGGGCCCTGATCTTCAAATCCTGGCGCCGGGCCCTGATCCTCGAATCCGGGTGCCTCTCCTTGTTCGCCCGTTCCAGGATAGGACTGATCCAAGGCAGCAGCTTTTTCGCCCACCGGTTTTAATTGGAGCTTAAATCCTTTAAGTTTTGCCTCTTTTTCATATCTGCCTTGGGACATTCTCAGGGCATCCATGGGAGTGATGACAATGGCAGCTTGATTTCTTACCGGGCAAAAATGCTCACAATATCCGCACCCAGCGCACTTATCTTCCAAAACATGGGGCACAGGCACCTTATTGCCTGTTTGCTTTTCAAACTCAATTGCATCATAGGGACAGACTTCATCACAGACCATGCAGCTTTTATTAAATTCCCATGCCAGGCATTTTTGCCGGATTAGCCTTGCAGTTCCTGTCTTTGCAAAGACACGGTCCCGGGATTCAATAGCCCTTATGGCATGCGTAGGACAAACCTTACTGCATTCATGACATTGGGGATCACAAAATCCCCTTCTAGGAGTGACAGCAGGCGAAAACAAAGCCGGGAAACCAGCCTTGAACCATATGGGCTGCAAGGTATTGGTGGGGCACGCAACCATGCATTCGCCGCATCTGACACACCGGGATAAAAATTGTGTTTCCGGGACAGACGCAGGAGGTCTGATCAAACCGGGCGTACCAACCTGGCCTTCCCCTGGTTTTCCATATAATGAACTAAGCCCGGTTAATGACATAACTGCCGTGCCGCAGCCTATAAGTCCTGTGGATACCAGTTGACGCCGTTGAGGGGAAAACCCTGTCCCCGCCACACTATGAATCTTTTGTTGCTCAAAAGAAACCGCCTCTTCCGGGCAGATTTCCTGGCAGGTCCGGCAGACAATGCATTCAGAATGAAATGTATTTTCAGGCGCCTCTTTTTCAATGGCTGACATTGGACAATTACGCAGACACTTCCCGCATTGGTTGCAGTTATCCGATACGTTTCTTTTAATTAAAGGCGCCTTTGATACCCAGGCCAGCAATGCCCCGGACGGACAAAGATACCTGCACCAGAACCGGGGCGAAAATTTCACCATACTGAAAAGAGCGACAAAAAAGAAAAGAACAAAGAACTGGGTGGCAAAGCGAATTATCCTGATCTGCGCAAAGGTCAGAGCGTTAATATCAGTTATATCACCCAGGGGTCTTACCAAATCCAACCCTTCCCGGGACAAAAACGAAACCACAGGGAAAATAACCAGTCCGTAAAACCTTGTAATCAAGGACAAAGGAGAGGCAAAAAAGACATATGAGACCCCGAAAAGAGCGGAGCCTGCCAAAAAAATCAAAACCAGGTACTTGATCTGGAACAATTGTTTTGAAAACCAATATTTTTTCTTTTTAGGGCCAAACAAATAATCTGCTGTATCAAGGGTGGTGCCCATGGGGCAGACATATCCGCAAAAAATCCTGCCCATGAAAGGACCTGATACCAGGACAATGGCTGCCGGAATAAACATGAGTGAAAACAACGATATCTTGTCGGAAAGTGCACTGAGAAACATCAGTCCCGGGTCCATCTGAAGGAAAAGATGCAAAGAAGCCAATGAGACCGACGAGAAGGAGGCCAGTGTCAGCAGGATAAGGAATAAAACAAGACAAAAAGTTTGAATCAATCGCCTAAAGCGGATCATAGATTAATTGTTTTTACCATTAAATTCTCAATGTCTGCACGGCCCAGGCCCCGTTCATGTGCCAGTCTTATATGCTTGACCTGGGTGGGTTTAAATTTTTTTCCATACCATTCAAAGGCAGCCACGGCATAGGCATCAGCCGCCACCATATCTTTTGAAGCAATAATGGTATCTTTTTTGATCACTTTTCCGGGACCTCCGGGACCGCCGGTGCTCAATACACTTGTCCCGTCCACAACCGTCAAATCCGCCTTTAAGAGGGTGGCCAGATCCACAATGGTTTCATTTAAATCCATGCGGTGCATTATGGTCCTGTCATAAATCAATCCCATCATGCCTTTCATGGAAAGACTAACCCCGGTTGCTGAATGGGATTTGGCCTTGGGAACGGCAATCAGTACATCCGCTTTTAAGAATTCCTTTGCCACATCGGTCCGGGTCAGACTTTTGGCTTTTGAAATATCTACTTCTTTATAAAAGGAGGGGTTATTAATGACATAAGTCATATTCTTGTCAATGGTATCGCATGCCGGGCCAATACCCGATGTCTTAATACACATCTTTCCCGGCGCCAGGGTGTGGTCCAGGACCATAATCTTTGAAGCCCCTGCTTCCTTGCACATGGCTGCCACGGTCTTGACCACATCAGGGTGGGTATTGGAGGCTTGTTCCGGTGTTTTAGGAAAACTCATATTCGGCTTAATCAGGACGCGCTGACCTTTTTTAACCACACTCTTGATACCGCCGATCATTTCTACGGCCGCCCTGGTGGCAGCTTCGGCCCCTCCTTTAACCACGCCGATATCCGGTGTTGCCGAAGCCAGGCCCAATTGGGGTAAAAAAAGCGTGCTGGCGGCTCCGGCCAGAACAAGACCGCTTCCGGCCTGAAATTTTAAGAAATCCCTCCGGCTTAATTTTTTATTCATGGCAGCTCTCCTGTTTTCAATATTCCCATATAACAATACAGATGCCATTGGGAGCAGTTTTATTCAAAAAGGATTTTAAGATCCATATCAATTTACGGCAAGCTTATCAATGTGGCCTGATATAATCCTGGCACATGCCAAAACAGTCTTTTTTGCTTCATCTGTCTTTTTGGTAATACTCAGCCTGACATAATAATTGCCCTGGGAAAATTCAATCATTGAGGTTCCGCCCAATTCGGATGTGGATCTTGCCTTTTCTCCAAGATTATCCAGGGAAACAGCATTGGCGGACAAGAATTCCTTATATAATTTATTGGCACTTTTTTTCGAGTCTGTCTTAAATAGTTCCAGCATCAAAAAAACCGATGCTTTTTCATAATTTGCGAACAATGCTTTTTGGGTTCCCAATTCCATATATCGTGGGGCAGCTCCGTTTATGATCATGGAGAGCATTTCTTCATCACCGGCAACAAAAGCCTCATCCTCCATTATCCATCCCCGGGTTTCCATTTCTTTGGGAATTAATTTACTAAGTGGACTCTGATCTGCCAACAGTGGAGAGACAAGAAAAATCACCAGGATCATTACAAATGTCATTTGTAAATATTTCATTATTTTTTACTCCTTTAACCCAATTCGAGTTTTTTTAATTCTATTTTATTGGTGTTACAGGT